>CAYWIQ010000066.1:0-9315 GCA_964458405.1 uncultured Chromatiaceae bacterium | reverse complement strand
CGTTGAAATAGCCGGCGGGTCGAATCCACGCCACCACCCGCCTAAGGGGGGTATGCAATAATGCCTCTGCGTCCAAGGCTTGTGCCGCACGCAAATTGGCAATAGCCCTTTCCACATTGGTCCACGCGGTGTTTTGCGTCAGCACCGCACCTACCATCACCTCGAAGGGAGTACGCGCAGGCCACCAGTGTTGAGGCCCGTAGCAACCCAACAGTTTGTCATGCACCTTGAGTAGGGTCATGAGCGCTTGGCGTTGGCGCGCCGACGGGGGGAAAAGGTCTTACGCGGCGGGGCAGCGCGACGCGCGGCCGTCTTGCCCTTAGAGGTATGTGGAGACTTGGGCCGCGGATTGATCCGGGCCATGCCGACAGCGACCAATAGATCGTTTACTTCTTGCTCGGCCATCTCGCGATAACGTCCCGGCGGCACTCCCTTAGGCAAGGTCACCGGCCCGTATCGCACCCGCATCAGGCGACTGACCGTCACGCCTTGGGATTCCCACAGACGCCGTACCTCGCGGTTGCGTCCTTCGTGGACGACGACGTGATACCAATGATTACTGCCTTGACCACCGGCATCCACGATGGCATCGAAACGCGCCGATCCGTCCTCCAACACCACCCCCTCGCGGAGCCGGCGCAGCATGGCTGCATCCACTTCGCCCAACACGCGTACCGCATATTCGCGTTCCATACCACGGGAGGGATGCATGAGCCTGTTGGCCAGTTCGCCGTCGTTGGTGAACAGTAATAATCCCAAGGTGGTGAAATCGAGGCGACCCACCGCCACCCAGCGTCCGGTGACCCGCGGCAAGCGGTCGAACACCGTGGCGCGGCCCTCGGGATCGGCGCGACTGCAGATCTCGCCGCTGGGTTTGTTGTAAATCAACACCCGCGGCAACGGCGCCGCCGCCTGCTCCCAATCGACCACCTTGCCGTCGATGCACACCACGTCACCCGCCGCCACCGCCGCACCGACGGCCGCAGTATGACCATTGACGGTGACGCGTCCGGCGCGTATCCATTCCTCGACGGCGCGACGCGAGCCGCAGCCGGCCTGCGCCAGGCGTTTGTGCAGGCGTTGTGCCTGTTCGCTCATAGTAAAGTCAATGCACGGTGTGGGGCGCGTCGCGCTGTTCCGTTTCCGCCCGATTTTCGACGACATGTTCCGGCGTTTCACTGTCCGACTCGACGTCAGCGGCCTCATGGGCGGCGGGTGCAAATATCTCCCCGAGATCGCCGGCGATCACTTCCAAACTGCGGATCTCGGCCAGCGAGGGAAGCTCACCCAGACTCTTGAGGTTGAAATAGTCCAGAAACTCGCGGGTAGTACCGTACAGGGCCGGTTTACCGGGAACTTCACGGTGACCCACCACGCGGATCCATTCCCGTTCCTGAAGGGTCTTGATGATATTGGTGCTGACCGTGACGCCGCGGATATCTTCGATTTCGCCGCGGGTGATGGGCTGGCGATAGGCTATCAACACCAGGGTTTCCAGCAAGGCGCGGGAATAACGAGGCGCCCTTTCCTCGTAGAGGCGCGACACCCACGGCGCCAAATCCCTTTTCACCTGCAGGCGAAAACCACTGCTCACTTCCTTGAGCTCAACGCCGCGCTCGGCACAATCTTCACCCAGTTCCTGCAAGGCCTGGCGTACTTCCCCACTCGCGGGACGCGCTTCCTCGGGAAACAGCGCGAGCATGCGCTCGACGCTCAAGGGTTCGCCGGCCGCCAGCATGGCGGCTTCAAGAATATTCTTCAACTGCTGCGGGTTCACTGACATGTTGCGGTGCTCTTACATAAATGGGGCCGAAGGGTTCGGTTTGTACGATTTCGACGAGTGACTCTTTGATCAATTCCAGCACGGCGAGAAAGGTCACCACCACGCCGAGCTTGCCCTCTTCGGGATTGAACAGGCTGGGAAACGCAGTGAATTTTTCCGCCGTCACCGCGCCCAATACATTGGACATGCGTTCGCGCACCGATAACGGTTCCATGTGCACATGATGATGGGAAAACATCTCGGCGCGATGCAACACATCCTTCAGTGACAACAGCAGATCCTTCAAGGCTACTACCGGCTGCGGGCGCGGCCCGCTGCGCGGCGGCGCGTCCAGCTTGACCGTGAAGGTGTCGCGTTCCATCCGCGGCAACTCGTCCAAATCCTCGGCGGCCTTTTTGAAACGTTCGTATTCCTGCAGGCGACGGATCAATTCGGCGCGCGGATCCTCCTCCTCGCCTTCCTCGGTCTTGGGTCGCGGCAGCAGCATACGCGACTTGATCTCGGCCAGCATGGCGGCCATCACCAGGTATTCCGCCGCCAGTTCCAGGCGCAGCCCCTTCATGATGTCCACATACTCCATGTATTGCCGGGTAATCTCGGCAATGGGTATGTCGAGGATATCCAGGTTCTGGCGGCGAATTAGATACAGCAATAGATCCAAAGGACCTTCGAACGCGTCGAGGAACACCTCCAAGGCATCGGGCGGGATATAGAGATCCTTGGGCAGTTCCGTCAGCGGCGCGCCGCGAATCATAGCCACCGGCAGGACCGCCGATTCGGTGTCGGGTGTATCGGTAATAACGTCGGACATGGATTAGATTTTCAACCCTCAATATCGCTTGCGTAAACCCATCGCCTCGCAGCCCTCCTCCACGATGTTACGTACCAGGTTGGTGTTTTCCACGATCTCCATGGCACGTTCGCGGATGGGAGCCTGTTCCTTCAGCACGGCATCGATTACGTGCTGTTTACATTCCAGGCAGCCGATGCCGGCACTGGTGCAACCCTCCGTCACCCAGGCCTTGACCTCATCCGGAGAGTATACCTGGTGAAACTGCCATACCGGACATTTCTCCGGATCGCCGGGATCGGTGCGGCGCACCCGCGCCGGATCGGTGGGCATGGTCTTCAACTTCTGGGTCACCGCTTCGGGCTCTTCCCGCAGGGAAATGGTATTGCCGTAGGATTTGGACATCTTCTGACCGTCCAATCCCGGCATCTTGGCCATATGGGTCAATAGAGAATGGGGTTCGGGCAGGATTACCTTGCTGATCCCCTCGAGATAACCGAATAAACGTTCGCGATCGCCCAAGGTAATATTTTGCTGCGTCAACAAAAACGCCCGGGCGGTCTCCAAGGCCTCATGATCACCCATTTCCTGAAATTTACGCCTTAACTCTCTATAGAGTTTGGCATTCTTCTTACCCATCTTGGCCACGGCCGCTTCCGCCTTTTCGGCGAAATCCGGTTCACTGCCATAGAGATAATTAAAGCGCCGCGCCACTTCGCGGGCCATCTCAATATGGACC
This sequence comes from uncultured Chromatiaceae bacterium, assembly GCA_964458405.1. Taxonomy (GTDB): domain Bacteria; phylum Pseudomonadota; class Gammaproteobacteria; order DRLM01; family DRLM01; genus JARRQJ01. Next base: position 6,003 of record CAYWIQ010000066.1, on the reverse strand, counting down.
ACCTGATCTTCGCCCACCGGCACCAGGCCGGCCTTGTAGATGAGGATGTCCGCCGCTTGTAACAACGGATAACCGAGAAAGCCGTAGGTGGCCAGATCCTTTTCCTTGAGCTTTTCCTGTTGGTCCTTGTAGGTAGGCACCCGTTCCAACCAACCCAACGGCGTCAACATGGATAGCAACAAGTGCAGTTCGGCGTGCTCCGGCACCCGCGATTGGATGAACAACTTGGCGTTCTTGGGATTGATGCCCACCGCCAGCCAATCGATCATCATCTCCCAACTGCTGTTTTCGATATCGCGGGGATTTTCGTAATCGGTGGTCAGGGCATGCCAGTCGGCGACGAAGAAAAAGCATTCGTATTCGTGCTGCAGGCGTAACCAATTTTTCAACACGCCGTGATAGTGACCAAGGTGCAGGCGGCCGGTAGGTCGCATACCGGAAAGGACGCGATTGGGTTGATTAGGAACAATACTCATATTCAATAAATATCATTAAGTTAATAAGGTTTAATCATGCATATTATTATTAGTCTGACTACAGACCCAGGACGTGGTAGATCATGTTTTCCACTATGGCGACCGGCGGCCCCATGATTTTCCATAGAATCCCGGACACCATCAACAGCAACAAAATCATCAGCCCATATTGTTCGAGACGGCCGTATTTCCACGCCAGGGAATCGGGCAACAACCCTGCCACCACGCGGCTGCCGTCCAGAGGGGGGACCGGGATCAGGTTCAGCACCATGAGCAGCACGTTGATCGCAATACCCGCACCGCCCATGTAGGTCAGGGGCAGCGCCAAGGACATGGGCAGCATCAAGCCCAGCTTCATGATAAATGCCCATAGGAAGGCCATCACCAGATTGGCCGTCGGCCCTGCTGCCGCCACCAGGGCCATGTCGCGCTTGGGATGATGGAGATTGTCGGCCGCGATGGGGACCGGCTTGGCCCAGCCAAAGATGAATAAGCCGCCGCTGGTCAGTTGACTGATAACGATCAGCGAGAGCGGCACCAAGACCGTCCCCACGGGATCGATGTGTTTAAGGGGATTGAGGGTCAACCGCCCCAGCATCATGGCGGTCGGATCACCCAGCTGTTTCGCCACCCAACCGTGGGCCACCTCATGGAGGGTGATGGCGAACAACACCGGCAGCGCCCACACCGCGATCTGCTGAATAAGATTAAGCTGCTGCATCGGCGAAGTATAACCCGATTAACCGGACCATCGTTAACCCAATGATTCCGCCTGGGCTATTCGGTAAATGCACTGGCGTCCCCCTTCCCTAACCGCAATACCTCGGGAATGCCTTGGGTCAGATCCACCACGGTGGTGAAATCGAAGCCGCAATAGCCGCCGTCAATGATCAGATCGACGCGATCACCAAGGAGATCACGCATGTCATAAGGATCGGTGGACGGCAGTTCCTCACCGGGCATCACCAGTGTCGAGCTCATCATGGGTTCGTTCAGGGCCGCGAGGATGGCCTGAGCGATAGCATTGTCCGGCACCCGCAACCCGACGGTCTTGCGCTTGGGATGCTGCAAGCGCCGCGGCACCTGGCGGGTGGCCGGCAATATGAAAGTATAAGGTCCCGGCGTACAGGCCTTCAGCAGGCGATAGGTGGCGTTGTCTACTTTGGCGTAGACCGCAATCTCGGACAGATCGCGGCATACCAGGGAAAAATTATGGGTATGGTCCAGACCGCGAATCTGGCGGATACGGTCCAAGGCGCGGCGCTCGCCGGTGTGGCAGCCCAGGGCATAACTGGAATCGGTGGGATACACCACGATGCCGCCCTCGTTAAGGCACTCCACCACCTGCGCCACCAAGCGCGGTTGTGGATCCTGGGGATGAATTGCGATCAGGCGAGCCATAAGGGACCCATTCTGCCGGGAGACCTCGACGGTAAAGAAAAATTATCGGGAAAGGGAAACGGCTTGACCGGGACGCAGATCCCACTCCGCCCACACCGGTACGCACCCCGCCGGTAAATCCGGCAGGCGACCCAACTCATTATAAGACTGTCCCGGCCCGTGGTAATCCGAACCCACCGAGGCCAACAGCTCATGGCTGCGGGCATAATTGGCCAACGCCTCGCTGGCACCATTGGGGTGGCTGCCGGAAATCACTTCCAGCCCCTCGCCCCCCATCTCCTTGAATTCGGCCAGCAACCCGCGAAACCGTCCGGCGCTCAGCGTATAGCGCGCCGGATGGGCGATGACAGCCTGTCCGCCGGCGGCACGGATCCAACCCACCGCGTCCTCCAATGCGGCCCATTGCCCGGGGACATAGCCGGGCCTGCCGCGTTTCAGATACTTATCGAAGGCATTCTGCATATCCTTGGCCCTGCCCTGCGCCACCAAGAAGCGGGCAAAATGGCTACGGCCGATGCTGGGACCTTTGGCCAGGGCACGCGCGCCGTCATAGGCCCCCGTCACCCCCTTTTTCTCCAGACGTCGGCCTATCTCTTCCGCACGCCAAACGCGAAATGCCAGCAAACCCGCCAACCCGCGCTGCAAATCGGCATTCTGCGGATCGACGCCCAAAGCGACGATGTGTAACAGCTGATGACCCCAGCTTACGGAGATCTCCACTCCGGGCACCAAAGTCACCCCCGTCGCGGTCGCCGCCTGTTCAGCTTCCGCCAGGCCGGTGGTAACATCGTGATCGGTCAGTGCCAGCACATCCACCCCTTGGGCAGCGGCGTGCCGCACAAGCTCCGTAGGCGATAGCGTTCCGTCGGACGCCGTGGAATGACAATGGAGATCGTAACGCAGCATGCGCTTACCCGCCCTGAGCAGCCGTAAACAATTCCGTGTATGATACGCACTTTTTGTGATCTCTGCGCGGCGCGCGCACCAAAGCTATGAAATTACTATTTGATTTCTTCCCGATTTTCATATTCTTCGTCGTCTACAAGTTACAGGATATCTTCGCGGCCACGGCGGCCCTCATGATCAGCGCCGTGATACAGGTCGGGTGGTCATGGTTGCGTCACCGCAAGGTCGACACCTTATACTGGGTGACCCTGGGTCTGACGCTGGTGCTGGGCGGCGCCACGCTGTTGTTGAAGGACGAAACATTCATCAAGTGGAAACCCACCGTGGTAAACTGGTTGTTCGCCGCGGCTTTCCTGGTCAGCCAGTACGTGGGCTCCAAACCCATCTTACAACGTATGATGGCCAACAATATCAGTCTGCCCGATGCGATCTGGTTACGCCTCAACTGGAGCTGGATCATCTTTTTCACGGCGATCGGTGCGGTCAATCTATACGTAGCGTTCTCCGGGCATTTCAGCGACGATGCTTGGGTCAATTTCAAACTGTTCGGCATGATGGGCTTGACTATCGTCTTCGTCGTCGGTCAAGCCTTTTATCTGAGCCGGCACATCAAACCCGATGAGGATCAAGACACCCAAGAGGGTCAATAACCATGCTCTACATCATCATTGGAGAAGACAGCAAAGACAGCTTAAGCAAACGCGCTGCTAATCGTGAGGCCCATCTCGAACGCCTCCACGCACTAAAGGATCAAGGGCGCTTGGTATTGGCGGGCCCCATGCCGGCCATAGACGCCGTGGACCCGGGACCGGCCGGATTTACCGGCAGTGTGATCATCGCCGAGTTCCCTTCACTGGCGGAGGCGCAACGTTGGGCCGATGCCGAACCGTATCTGAGCGGTGGTGTCTACACCCAGGTCACGGTGCAACCCTTCAAGAAGGTTTTACCGTGACGTCACAAACCGAGCGTATGATCCGCATGCGGGAACGCCTCGCCGCAAAACTGCAACCGCTGGCGCTGGAAATCCAAGACGACAGTCATCTGCATGTCGGCCATGCCGGCGCAAGCGGCGGCGCGGGCCACTATACCGTCCAGATCGTCGCCAACGCCTTCACGGGGAAATCCCTGATTGAAAGACACCGCATGATTTATGACCTCTTACAGGATATGATGCCCAGCGAAATACATGCCTTGAGTATCCAGGCCCGTAGCCCCGATGAGCCTCATACCTCTCAACCCACGACAACATAAGGACCCCTTCATGACAGCAAAACGTTTCACCCCCCTCGCTGCCACCTTGGCCGGGATTGCCTGGATGTTCGCATCCGCCGGGATCGCACAAGCAGCGGATAGTAGCGCCGCCGATAAACCGCTGGTCACCGTCAACGGCTCGACGCTCACTACCAAAGATCTGGACGCCTTCACCAAGGCCATGGCAGCCTCACGCTCCAAGCCCGTACCACGCCAAGAGGCCATGAAAACCCTGATCGACCGTGAGTTGCTCTATCAAGAAGCCCTGGCCAAAGGCCTGGACAAGGATCCGGATGTTAAGCAGGAACTCTTCGATCAACGCCGTTCCCTGCTGGCCAACATGGCGATCTCCGATATGTTGCGCGCCAAACCGGCGACCGATAAGGAATTGCATCAAATCTATCAGGAACGCGTCCTGACCCAAAAAGCCACCGAATACAAGGCACGCCATATCTTGGTCAAGACCGAGGGCGAGGCCAAGGACATCATCGCCAAGTTGGATAAAGGCGCTGATTTCGCCGCCTTGGCCAAGGCCAAATCCATCGATACCGGCTCCGGCGCCAAGGGCGGGGAATTGGGCTGGTTCAGTCCCAGTCAAATGGTACCGGAATTTTCCGCAGCGGCCGCCAAGCTGGCAAAGGGCAAATACACTGAAACGCCGGTCAAGAGTCAGTTCGGTTGGCATGTCATCCAATTGGAGGACACCCGTCAGGTCAAGCCACCCTCCTTCGACCAGCTCAAGCCACGCCTGGAAGGCGTCGTACAGAGTGAACGGATCACCGCATACGTGAACGATTTGCGTAAGAAGGCCAAGATCGTCGATAAATAAGGTTCTCGACCTGCATAGTGTTAAAGCATTCAACCCCTCTCAACCATGAAGGCGGAGAGGGGATTTTATTCCGCTTCACCGAGCAATGCCAGGAATTGCGCCTCGTCGATCACGACTACTTCCAACGCACGGGCCTTTTCCAATTTTGAGCCAGGTTCGTCGCCGGCGACCACGTAGTCGGTTTTGGCCGAAACGCTGCCGGTGACTTTTGCCCCCAACGCCTGCAAACGGCGCTTGGCCTCATCACGGCCCATGGCCGACAAGGTACCGGTCAATACAAAGGTCTTGCCGGCCAAAGGCGAGGACGCCCTACGGCGTTCTACCTTGGGCCAATGCACGCCGACCGCCTGCAATTTCTTGATCACGTCACGGTTGTGTTGTTCGTGGAAAAAGGCGGCAATTTGTTGCGCCACCACAGGTCCTATATCGGGTACAGCCTGGAGGGTTTCCAGGTCAGCATTTTCAATATCCTCCAAGTCACCAAAGTGATCTGCAAGGGCTCGGGACGTCGCCTCACCCACCTCGCGAATACCCAAGGCGTAGAGGAAACGCGGCAAGGTTGTATCCATGCTCTTGTTCAAGGCATCCCTTAAATTCTCCGCCGACTTTTCGCCCATCCGCTCCAAACCGGTCACCTGTTCCACGCTGAGCTTGTACAGATCCGCAATGTCGTTAACCAAACCTTGCTCAACCAGTTGCTCCACCAATTTTTCACCCAGGCCTTCGATATCCATGGCACGCCGCGATGCGAAATGGCGGATCGCCTCCTTGCGCTGTGCCGCGCAATACAGCCCGCCGCTGCAACGCGCCGCCGCCTCGCCTTCCACGCGCACCACCTCCGAGCCGCAGATGGGGCAGTGTTTGGGCAGATGAAAGATCTTGGTTTTGCCGGGACGGTGTTCCTTCACCACGCTCACTACTTCGGGGATTACATCTCCGGCGCGGCGGATGATCACGGTGTCGCCGACCCGCACATCCTTGCGATGCACTTCATCTTCATTATGCAACGTAGCGTTGGAGACCGTGACGCCGGCAACCGATACCGGCTCCAGACGCGCCACCGGGGTCAAGGCACCGGTGCGTCCTACCTGCACCTGAATGTCCAAAACTTTGGTCATCACCTCTTCGGCGGGAAACTTA
>CAYWIQ010000065.1:0-9396 GCA_964458405.1 uncultured Chromatiaceae bacterium | reverse complement strand
GTGCGCTCGCCGTTGCCAAACAGACATCCCTCCACCCGGTCGGCCCCGGCCATTATCGCCAACTCGGTCGCCGCCACCGCGGTGCCGCGGTCGTTATGGGGGTGGACGCTGAGGATGATGCTGTCGCGGCGTTGCAGGTGGCGATGCATCCACTCGATCTGGTCGGCGTAGGTATTGGGGGTGGCCATCTCCACGGTGGCCGGCAGATTGATGATCATCTTGTGTTGGGGGGTCGGCTGCCAGATGTCGGCCACCGCGTCGCACACCTCCTTGGCGAAGTCGAGTTCGGTGGACGAGAAGGTCTCCGGCGAGTACTGGAAGATCCACTGGGTGACGGGCAGGGCGTCGGTACGCTCCTTGACCCAGCGGGTACCGTTTTCGGCGATGGCCTTCACCCCGGCGCGATCGGTGTTGTACACCATGCGGCGGAACCCGGGCGCGGTGGGGTTATACAAATGCACGATGGCCCGCCGGGCGCCGTGCAAGGACTGGATGGTGCGCTCGATCAGGTCTTCGCGGGCCTGGGTCAGGACTTCGATGGTGACGTCTTCGGGGATCAGATCCTCTTCGATCAGGCGCCGCACGAAGCGGAAATCGGTCTCGGAGGCGGCGGGGAAGGCGACCTCGATCTCCTTGAAACCGATGGCGACCAGTTCGTTGAAGATGCGCAGCTTGGTGTCGGCCGACATGGGGTCGATCAGGGCCTGATTGCCGTCGCGCAGATCGGTGCTCATCCAGATGGGTGGTTTTTGGATCATGCACCCCGGCCAGCGGCGGTCCGGGAGGGCGATGGGCGTGAATCCGCGGTACTTGGTTTCGGGGTTGGCGATCATGCGGTTGCTCCCAATGCGTTTGCCGACGGTGTTGCTCATCCATATCGGAACAAGAAGCTGAGGCCCGTGGGGGAAGGGGTCGCCTGTCCCTTGTGGCTCAAGGGCTTGTGGCCCGGGCCTTCATATTCCGATTGGTTATAACTATAGCGTGGGATGGCGGGCGATAAATTGCGCTTATTGCCTTGATTTGGCTTGATGTGGCAATATTATTTTAAATATAAGTAAATATTTGGTATTAAATTCTATATATGAGGAAATGATTGGCATGGTGCTGGATAAGTTCGACAGGGATATTCTGCATAAGCTGCAGCGCAACGGGCGGATGTCCAATCAGGAGTTGGCCGAGGCGGTGAATCTTTCACCGTCACCCTGTCTGCGTCGTGTCCGGCGTCTGGAGGACGAGGGCTTTATCGAAGGCTATGCGGCCTTGCTCAATGCCCGCAAGCTGGGATTGAACCTGATGGCCTTCATCCAGATCAGCATGGATAAGCACATCCCGGAACGGTTTACCGAATTCGATAGAATCATCTCCGCCTTGCCCGAAGTGTTGGAGTGTCATCTCATTACCGGTCAGGCCGCCGATTATCTGTTGAAAGTCATCGTCGAAGATATGGATGCCTACCAGCAATTTCTGCTCAATAAGATCACCCGCATCGAAGGTGTCAGCGGCGTGCATTCCTCATTTGTGTTGCGTTCCCCGATAAGTTCGACCGCGTTACCGATCCCCTGACGGCAAGCGCTACCGGCCAGGATGTGTCGTTCAAACATTATGGTCGGGAGAACTTGTTGCCCGGGCGTTGTCGAAGGAGCATGGCTGTGCAGGCCACTCTGTACAACCGGGAAAGGGAATGGGCCGCTCGATGCAGGTGGATGTCGCGCGGATCGGTATCTGATGCACTTATTGGTTAGCAGTACCATGCAAGGTCAAGTGATCAGGCGTTTTTCCGCCGCAGTGGTTACGCTCATTTTCAAACTGTCCCGGACCTGGGCCAACTACTGGCTGGAGTCCGTGATCGACGCTGCGCTGGGCATGACGTTGCTGGGTTTAGGGTTGCGACACCACATTGGATCTTTGGAAGCGGTGGTCCTGGTGCTGTTTGGACTGGTGCTGTTCAGTTTCATCGAGTACTGCGTCCACCGCTGGTTGTACCACGGTCGATGGCGGCTCTTGGCGCAGGGCCACAGTGCCCATCATGCCGATCCATTGGGTTACGATGCCTTGCCTTTCTTCGTGCCGCCCTTGGTGCTGTTGGGCTTGATAGGATTGGCCTCGCTGCTGGTGCCGGTGGGTCAGGCCCTGTTGACGGCTGCCGGCATTGCCTTTGGTTATGTCGCTTACGGCCTCAGTCACTACCTGATCCATCATCGCCGCTTCCGCTCCGCCCTGATCCGCAAATGGGCCGCATGCCATCATATCCATCATCGTCATCCCCGCACCAATTTTGGCGTGACCACGCCGTTCTGGGATATCTTGCTGGGTACGCGTTATGTGCGTAGCCGGGAAACGGCCGTACCCCAGTCCGGGGTTACCCCCTAAACCCGCAGCGCAAAAAAATAAAAAAATCAAAATACTAGTAATTTATCAAGCTGATTCCCATCGAGTAGAGTGGCCGCCCACAGGTGGCATCGTGTGCATGGAATGCAGAATGCGGTTATATTAGCGTCCTCTGATTTTTGTCATTTCCTCGCGTAAATTTAAAGAAGACGCGCAGCAATTCGAGGATATATAGATGAGTGGATGGTCTACGCTGTTTCCTGCAGGCATGGCCCACTATGCGGTGGGCGGATTGTTGATCGGCACCGGGGTGAGCGTGTTGTTCATCTTTACCGGCCGAGTGGGTGGGATGAGCGGCGTCTATTCCGCGGTATGGTCTTATGTGTCGCGCCTGCCGTATTTTCAACAGACGCAATACACCGCCAGCCGCGGTTGGCGCTTGCTCTATGCCTTGGGCCTGATCATCGGCGCGGCGCTTTGGATGGTATTCAGCGGTGGGGAGGCCGTGACCACCCACATTCCTTGGTGGCAGTTGGCTCTGGGGGGCTTTATCGCCGGTTACGGTGCGCGACTCGGCAACGGCTGTACCTCGGGGCACGGCATCTGCGGGTTGGCTTCCCTGAATTGGGATTCGCTGTTGGCGGTGTTGGTCTTTCTGGCCGTCGCCATCGCTACCGCGCATATTGTCGCCGCCTTGGGAGGGGGTTGATGGAGAGCAGAATGCTTAACGCCGTGATGGTCGTGGTCAGCGGCGCGTTGTTCGGTTTCGGCCTTGCCTTGTCGACCATGATCAAGCCGGAGGTGGTGCTGGATTTTTTGCGCTTCAGCGATTTTGGCCTGCTTCTCGTGTTGGGCGGCGCCCTGGTGGTGGCCTTGCTCGCCTATCAGGTGGCGCCCCGTGTCATGAGGCGGGCATTGCTTAATGGCGATTTCGCACGTCGCCCCACCGTGGCTTTGAAATCAACCCTGGTCGGTGCGGCCTTGTTCGGTGTCGGTTGGGGGATCTGCGGCGTGTGTCCCGGCCCGGCGATTGCGGGATTGGGTGCCGGAAATTGGCCACTATTGATCGTGGTGGTGGCGATGCTGTTAGGTGCCTACGTACAGGGCCGGTTCACCAGCCGGGATTAACCCGGACGAGGATGATTGGTGGGTTTGATCCAGCAATCATCCCACGGGCACAATACGTCGCTATGCTCCTTAATCAAGGCTATGAATATCGCGAACGCTTGGGGCCAAAGGCCGATGGGCACTCGGTCGTGGCCTATCTCAGCCGTTACCATTCCCATTCCTCCTATGCGGAATGGTCAGCGCGTATCGCCGATGGCCAAGTGCTTATCGACGGACGCCCCATCCAAGTGGAAGGTGTGTTGCGCCAAGGGAGCGAACTGATATGGCGGCGGCCGCCCTGGCTGGAGCCTGACGCGCCCACCTCCTTTTCCATTCTCTACGAGGATGAAGACTTGCTGGCGGTCGCCAAACCCGCGGGGTTGCCTACCTTGCCGGGCGCCAATTTCCTGCAAACAACATTGCTCTATCAAGTGAGGCGCCATGACCCCGAGGCTGCGCCGCTGCATCGCTTGGGGCGCTGGACCTCGGGCGTGGTGTTGTGCGCGCGCAATCAATATGCCCGGGCAGATTTGGTGCGGCAGTGGACGGCGCGGCGCGTGGTCAAGCGCTACCGCGCCCTGGCCATCGGTGATCCAAAGGGTGATGCCTTGACCATTGCCACACCTATAGGGCCGGTACCCCATGCCTTGCTGGGCAGCGTGCATGCCGCTAGCGATAACGGCAAGCCCGCTTTGACCCATGTCGAGGTATTGGAACGGCGCGACGACGGCTTCCTGTGTGATGTGACTATCGCAACGGGGCGACCACATCAGATACGCATCCACTTGGCGGCGGCGGGTTATCCGCTGCTGGGCGATCCGTTGTACGCGGTCGGGGGCCTGCCCGCCCCGGCCAGCCAAGCCTTGCCCGGTGACCCCGGTTACCATTTGCATGCCGCCGAGCTGCGGGTGACCCATCCCCGCGACGACCGTGAACTGGTCATCGTCAGTGAACCGCCGCCGCTGCTACGCCGTTCGTGCCCATCCTGATAAGGGTCCGCGGTGCCCGAGTGCCTGTAGAGACCACGGTCCGTCCAAGGTCGTTGCTTAATCGCGCCTCGCTGAGGGCGTAAATTCAGCTAGGAACCCATTTCGATATTCTGTGTTCTAAGATAATAGTGAGGTTTCATTGTGACAACGCTGAGGTGATGCGGAGGTGATGGTCATGACTCGAAATCAGTGGACGTGGCTGTTGGTGGTGGCGACCCTGTTGCTAGCTGCCGGCGTAGTTGCGCAATTGATTTGGGCGCCGGCTGTACAGTAAGGATAAGGGCTATTGCATAGCGCTGATAGGGATTGCACAGTGGTGGTGAGGCGTTTGACCCTTTATTTCTTTTTCCGCGCCCGCGGGTGGGCGCCGTCGTAGATTTTGGCCAAGTGCTGAAAGTCGAGATGGGTGTAGATCTGGGTGGTGGCGATGTCGGCGTGGCCGAGTAATTCCTGTACGGCGCGCAAATCACTGCTGGACTCCAAAACGTGACTGGCGCAGGAGTGGCGCAACAGGTGGGGATGAAGACGCACCGGCAGGTTGCGTTTTTGCCCCCATTGTTGCAAACGTTGTTGCACCGATCGCGGCGCTAAACGTCGGCCTTGCCGGGTAAGGAACAGGGCGTTGGATCGGGCGGCGAGTGTGGCGCGAGTGCGCAGCCACCGTTGTAATGCGTTACGGGCATGACGTCCCACCGGGACCACCCGCGTTTTGCGGCCCTTGCCGGTGACGCGTACCGTGGCGTCGTTGAGGTCCAGTTCCGTCACTTCAAGTTGCAGCAGCTCGCTCAACCGTAATCCCGATGAGTACAGCAGCTCCATGATGGCGCGATCGCGGATCGCCAATGGCTCATCGCTATCCCAGTCCAGAAGCTGTGCGGTTTGGTCGACGTCCAAGGTCTTGGGCAGGCGCCGCGGCGCCTTGGGGGCGCGGATACCGATGGCGGGATTGACGGTTACGTCGCCCTCCCGCAGCAGATAGTGGTAAAAGGAACGCACGGCCGACAGCAGGCGTTGCAGGGAACGGCCGCCTATGCCGGCGCGATGGCGCGCGGCGACCAGTGCCCGTAGGTCATGCTGGGTAACGTCCCGCCAGCGGTGGATTTGGTGGGCGGCGAAAAAACCGCAGGCCAAGTCTAGGTCGCGGCGATAGTTGCTGAGGGTGTGAGGCGATAGGCGTCGCTCGAAGCCGAGGTAATGCAGAAACCGGTCGATATGCTGCGCCTCGGCGTTATCCATCAATGCAACGGCAGATAACGGCCCACGGCGCGGCCGATCAGGTCGCCGAGATAACTCAGGAACACCGTGCCCATGCCGGCATGATAGCGTTTGGGGTCGTGACTCCCTATGCCCAGCAGCCCCAGACAGCGAGGTTGCAAGGAATCGTTGCCGCGAGTCTGCAGGGCCACCACCACAGCGGATGCGATCTTGCCTTCCGCCATCTCCCCGAACAGGTAATGTACCTGCTTGTCGCGCAGGTGCCCGCACAGCGGTTTGCCGCCGTTGATCACCGTGGCGAATGAGGCGCTGCCCTCGTCTTCCATGGACAGGGCGCGCACCGCCGTCATGTCGACGGCGTCAAGCTGGGATGTTTCCGCGAACAGGCCCACCACCAAGCCATCGGCGCGGAAATCATTGAGCAGGCTGTCGTTGAGTATCTGTAAGGTGGTCGCCAGGTCAGGGGCCTCCAACAAGGCCAGGGTCAATTGCTGCATCTGCTCATTGAGGCGATCATTGTCGCGGGCCACTTGTATCAGCGCCTGCAACTGGCGCTGGGTGTCCTGCTGTTGTTCGCGTAACACGCTGACCTGGCGTTCGATGAGCGACACGGCGCCATCGGTTTTATGGGGGACTTCAATGTCCGCCAATACACCGCCATGGGAAATGAAAAAATCGGGATGGTCGCGCAAGTAATCGACGATGGTTTGTTCTTCTAATATGTTTTGGGATACGCCTTGTTGTCGTGTGCTCATAGTTCGATCCTACCCTCGAAGACCCGTTGTGCCGGGCCGGTCATCCATACAGGATTGTTATCTCCTTGCCAGCGAATGGTCAAGTTGCCGCCGGGCAATTGCACATTCACAGACTCCTCCAGTAATCCCCAGCGGCGCCCTATGGCCACTGCGGCGCACGCGCCGGTGCCGCATGCCAGGGTTTCGCCCGCGCCGCGTTCGTAGACCCGCAGGCGGATGTGTTGCGGCGAGACGACCTCCATGAAGCCGGCGTTGACCCGCTGGGGAAAACGCGGATGCCTTTCCAACAGCGGCCCCAGGGTTGCGACGGGCGCGTCCTCAACCGAGTCGACTTTGATCACCGCGTGGGGGTTGCCCATGGAGACCGCGCCGATGACGACAGCTGTGTCGCCTATCGATAGTTCGTAATGCAGGCGCTCTTGTTCTTCGTTAAAGGGGATGTCCGCCGGTGCGAAGCGTGGCACCCCCATGTCCACCGTTACCCGGCCGTCGCTTTCGATGCGCGGGCGGATCAAGCCGCCGGCGGTTTCCACCGTGATCTCGGTCTTATCGGTCAGGCCGTTCATTCGCACGAAATGGACGAAACAACGCGCGCCGTTGCCGCATTGTTCCACTTCCCCGCCATCGGCGTTGAAGATACGGTAACGGAAATCCGCTTCGTCCTGCGGCCGTTCCACCAGCAACACCTGATCGCAGCCGACGCCGAAGTGGCGATCGGCCAGCAGACGGATTTGTTCTTTGCTGAGCGAGATGTCTTGCGATATGGCGTCGATCACCACGAAATCGTTGCCCAAGCCGTGCATCTTGGTAAAGGCGATGTCCATGATTGTCGAACGAACCCCGTCGTTGCAGTGTGTTTAATGATTGTTTCGTCGGGAGTGTATCAGGTCGTTGTGCAACGACGCCAGTTAACGCCGCATTAATTGCACAATAGGTACATGGACTACACTGCCATGCCCGTCAAGTTCGGGTTGCAAGGTGATGTGGTCGATGTCGAAGCGTTGATGGATGAGTTCGCGTAACGCCGCCAAGGTTTCTTCCCAATGGGTCATGTTGGGGATGACGATGTGAGCGGACAAGACCACCTTTCCCGACGACAAGGTCCAGATGTGTAGATCATGAACGGAGGTGACGCCTTGCGTCTCTGCCATGGTGTGGCCGACCTCAAGTAGGTCTAGATCTTGGGGTACGCCTTCCATGATGACGTGCAGTGCCTCGCGCAGCAGTCGCAGTGCCGAATAGAGTATCAACAGGCAGATGGCCAGAGACAGAATAGGGTCGATGGGCGTCCAACCGGTGAAGTACACCACTGCGCCCGCGGTCAAGGCGGCAAGTGATCCGAGTAGATCGCCTATGACATGTATCAGCGCAGCGCGGGTGTTGAGGGTATGTTCGCCGCGGCTGAGGATCCACGCCACCGCGAGATTGATGACTAAGCCCACAAAGGCGACGCCCATGACAGCACCACCTTCCACCGGGGTCGGCGCGCGCAAACGCTGTACCGCCGCGATAGCGATGGCGACTACCACGGCGACCATCAAAAGGCTGTTGACGATGGCGGCCACCACCTCCGCCCGGCCCAACCCGTAGGAATGGCGCGCCGATGGCGGTTGCTTGGCGACCCAGGCCGCCAAGGCGGCGAATGCCAAGGCAGTGGCGTCGGAGACCATGTGCCCGGCATCGCCGAACAACGCCAGGGAGCCGGCCCACCAGCCGCCGACGCCTTCGACGAGTGCGAAACCCGCCGTTAAGGCAAGGCTCCAGATCAGGCTCTTGCCGTCGCTGGGGGTATGGTGGTGATGGTCGTGGTCGCTCATGGTCTGGTCATGATAGGTAGGGAGACGGGTTTAACACAAGATTTAGGAATCTTGTTTGAAATTGATGTTCAAACACGGGTATTGCGAGGATAATGAAATTACCATGTTTCCCATGGGTGATGACTGACGGTATCACGGGAAGAAAGGAGTCTGTGCCATGGCAAGTTTGACCCTCGGACAAATCACTGAATTACGTCGCCAGATTCAACAACGTCGCGCCGAACTGCGTGCCGAAATCCGCGCGGAGTTATTGGCGAGCGATGAATCGCGCTACGCGGACCTTGCCGGCCGTGTGCACGACAGCGGCGATGAATCGGTGGCGGATTTGCTCGCCGACTTGGACGTTGCCCGCATCGACCGCCAGGTCAAGGAGATCCGCGGCCTGGAGGCGGCGCTGCGGCGCGTGGATCTGGGGGTATACGGAGTGTGCCGGGAATGTGACGGCGACATCGGCTATGAACGTCTGCAAAGCCAACCCGCCGCGGAACGGTGTTTGGCCTGCCAGCAGCAGTACGAACGCTCCTACGCCCACGAGGCAACCCCTAGCCTGTGACCGCGGGGCGGCCTGCCGGCCGCATGAAACATCACGGCCGGCGCGATCGCTCGTAGATCAAAAGCCGGGTTTTTTCGGCGCATCGTTGTAGCGCTTGATGCTGGACAGGATCTCGGCCTTGGCATCTTCCACGCCCGCCCAACCTTCCACTTTCACCCATTTGCCGGTTTCCAAATCCTTGTAGTGCTCGAAGAAGTGGGCGATCTGCGCCAGCAAGGACGGCGGGAGGTCATCGGTGCTCTTGCACTCTTTATATAGGACCGAAAGTTTATCCACCGGTACCGCAATCAACTTGGCATCAACACCCGCCTCGTCGGTCATTTTGAGCATGCCCAAGGGCCTGCAGCGGATCACCGAACCGCTGATGAGCGGCAAGGGTGTTACCACCAACACGTCCACCGGGTCGCCGTCCTCGCTCAGGGTGTGGGGGATGTAGCCGTAGTTGCAGGGATAGAACATGGCGGTGCTCATGAAGCGATCCACGAACAAGGCGCCGCTCTCTTTGTCTACTTCATATTTTACCGGGTCGCTGTGCGACGGAATCTCGATGATGACGTTGATGTCGTTGGGGACATCACGCCCGGGGCTTACTTTGTCCAGGCTCATGGGTGGGTTCTCCTTAATAGGGTCAT
>CAYWIQ010000064.1:8541-9436 GCA_964458405.1 uncultured Chromatiaceae bacterium | reverse complement strand
CCATTTTTGTTGTTGTTCTTCGTTTGACTTATTCCCATCTTTTTCGATCTGCCATTGAAAGACGTCTATTTCATTGTCGCGGCGGACAGGCAATTCGCCCGACCAAGCCGCCATGGCGGGCGGAGTATTGACGAGGGCGGCCAATTGGGTTAGTTGGATGCGCGCCAATGCCGCCTCGGTGTGTTTAGCGAGGGTTTGTGTATGTGTGTCATGAGATTGGCCTGATGCAGTCAAAAGTTTAAGGAGATTGGCCTTTAGGTCGGCGCTAAGCGATTCCGGGTCGGATTGAGTGTTCAGTTTGCGTTCAAGAAATTGACCGGAATCCATTATCGCTTGTTTAAGGGCGCCGGCTCGTGTGATCGTCTCGGGCGTCGCTAATTGCCCGATCAACGTCTCCAGCAATTTTGTTGTGTCTGATGGGAGCTTTGTTGATTTCAATATATCCGTAAACAGGGAAAGTACTGTCTGAAGCGATTGCTGGTGGGGGAGCGTTTCGCGTAATGCCGTGGCCAGCGCATCAGGCGTGGTTGATGAGGTCGGCGGAATGATGCGCATGACGACTTGGCTGTCCGAACGAATAACCTCTAATTCCAAAGGTTGGCCGACGTTGGCGGTTATCGAAGATTTTGCTTGGAGTAACACACCCGCAACCTTTAAGGATATGTTTCCCCGTCCGTTAATGGCGGTAACAATGGCATTCAGACGTTGCCCGACTTGCCAAGTGTGCACCACGGGTGGGTTGGTGACGGTAAGCGTCGATGCCGAAGCGGCGGGAGCTGCTATTTCCATGGATGGTGATAGACGGTTGTGAGTGGTAAACTGAATAGTATAACTCATTAATATAGGCAGAAAATGTTTCCTCTTCCGTCAATTTGACGCTATATCGTCGCGTGGT
>CAYWIQ010000064.1:0-8531 GCA_964458405.1 uncultured Chromatiaceae bacterium | reverse complement strand
TTAGATTTGGCCTTATGACAACAAGTTCAAACAGCTGGTATCTCCGTATCCGCGGCGAAGTTAAAGGCCCCTATCCTGCCGGTTTGGTCAGTCGTTACCTGCTTTTAGGACGGATAACCGATGGCGATCATGTAAGCAACGATGGCCAGGAATGGTTCGCCATCAAGGAAATTCCGGAACTTATTCCTCAAGTACTGAAAGAGGACGCCAGCGATCCCATCAGCCAGGAGAGGCTCCAGGCTGCGCGTCGCTGGGCGGATGAAAGGAGTGTGGATCGACGTGGCGAAAAGGGGGGGCATGACCTAATCCAGGACAATCGGCAAGGCAGCGACCGTCGCGATCCTGAACAAGCACCCCTGCTGGAACACCGTCAGCGTCGAATGAGCCGTCACCAGGGGATACTCTCGGAGTCTCAAGGACGATGGACCATGCTCATGATCGCCGGGACGGTGGCGATTGCCGCCGGGGCCTTTCTTCTATTGTATAAGCCGCCGCCACCGCAATTGGGCGCTGATTGTCACAGCCCCCCCGCCCCAAATGTCAATTGGAGCAACTGTGTATTGGATGGGGCGCGACTGCAAGGGCGGAATCTGTCGGGAGCGACCCTATACAGTGCCAGCCTAACGGCCACGGATTTGAGTGGCAGTGTTCTTAAAGGGAGCAATCTGTCTTATGCCGCATTGAGCATCGCCAATCTGTCGGGAGTCGATCTTCGTGATGGGATCCTGGTCGGAACCAAGCTGCGACAGGCCAAACTCAACGATGCCCACCTGGAAAATGCCGATCTTTCCTACGCCGATCTCACGGGTGCGAATTTATCGGGTGCGCACCTGCATAATACGAAATTAGGCAATGCCATCTGGACGGATGGTTGGCGTTGTCTTCCAGATTCTATCGATACCTGTCAAACGGCAGGACAGTGAGTTCACCGTATTATTAGCAGTCAATTCTCCCAGCGATTATTTAGCCGGGATTGATCAGATCACTTCGGTACGATAGCGGAAGACACGCAACGTCGAGGACCAATGGTCGGCTCTCAATCCGGCCTTTAATTTCAACTGGCGGAAGAATGACTGTGGTTCCGGCAAGGACTCCCAAACTGCCGGTAGGAATGTGCCGCGGTGGTGGCCTTCTTCCAGGATCAGCCCGTCGATGCCCGCACGCAGTTGATCCAGCAAGTCTTGTTCGGAACGGAATGACATGGCCTCCGGGGAACTCAGAACGGAAATGCTGATATCCAGTTCGTCGAGTTCCTCTTCAGTAAGAGGAGGGAAACGCGGATCGCGAAACGCGGCGGCGAAGGCGTTGATGTTGACATCCTCGATGAGGGGGCGAACGGCCTCTAGTGTGCCGATGCAGCCGCGCAATGATCCGGCAGTTTTGAGGGTGACAAATGAGGCGGCTTCCCTAGTAAGGATATGTGGAAAGTCCGGTATGCTGATGCTGGCGGGTATATCGTTGTTCAATCCGGATCTGATCGCGGCATGGGCAACCTCCAGCAAGGTTTCCTGATCGGATGCGGTGAAGATGGCGTGCGGCATCGTTACGTGTTTATCCCTTAATGGAAAATGTACGCGCCGTATCCCACGACCTGATCCCTCGGTCCGGCGGTATCCCCGGAGTTGCGGAGATCCAACATTTCGGCTTGCAAACCATGATGCCGTGCGGCGGCCAGGAGGCCGAGAATAGGGTTGCGCCCACAGGCATCCTCGTAGTGGATATCATGCGGTCTAAAATGGGTAATGGCCTCGCTGGTACGCCGGTCCAGCCGACACGCGGTGTCATAATCGTGATAATGACTGAGATCGGAGCTCACGACGATAAGCGTTTCATCACCGCCCCACAAAATATCCAAAACCTCGCCGACTTCATCGGCACTGGCGTCGCCGACCACCAAAGGCACGAGTTTAAAATCGAGCAAAACCAGCTGGAGGAAGGGTAGTTGGACCTCCAGGGAGTGTTCCCATTGGTGGGCTTGATCCAGTATTTGCACTTGAGGTAGATGACTGATCGCCTCCAGGCTCGCGCCGTCGACGGCCACCTCGCCCAACGGAGTGGAAAAGCGTTGGGCGGTCGTCGTTGCCATGCCGTGAAACGGTACGCGGTGTGAGGGGCCCAGCAATATTACGCGGCTAATCCTGTCTTTGCCGTTAGCCACCTGGGAATATGCGCTGGCGGCGATCGCGCCGGAATATATGTACCCGGCATGCGGTGCGATAATGGCCTTGGGCGGAGGTCCATCACAATGGGCCGCAGCCAAAAAATCGCCGAGCATTTTTTTCAGCAGCTTACTGTCATCGGGATAGAATGTTCCGGCTACCGCCGGAGCACGGATTGCGGGCATGGCCACCACCTCCATGGCTGTACATCCTTAACATAGTGGTGATAATAAAAGATATCAACCACCACGTGGTTGAAGTTGCTTTTGAACCATCCACCTCTTGAAGGGTCGTAGCATGGGATTGGATCGCAGGCAGGGGTTATGAACGCTAGTGTGACGACGATGGTTCCTACCCGCTATTGGCATCGTTTGGCGGACAACCGGGTGCAATGCGATGTCTGCCCACGTTATTGCAAATTGCACGAAGGCCAGCAGGGCCTGTGTTTCGTGCGGGCGCGCCACAACGATCAGATCGTCCTCACCACTTATGGACGTTCCAGCGGCTATTGCATTGATCCGATAGAAAAGAAGCCACTCTATCATTTCCTCCCCGGGACCTCGGTACTGTCGTTTGGTACGGCGGGCTGCAATCTGGCGTGCAAGTTTTGCCAAAATTGGGATATGAGCAAGGCCCGGGAGATGGATGTCCTCGCCGACGAGGCGCCGCCGGCGTTGATCGCCAGAGCGGCGAAGGAATTGGGTTGCCGCAGCGTCGCCTATACCTATAACGATCCGGTGATCTTCCTGGAATACGCAATCGATGTGGCCGAGGCCTGCCGCGAGGTGGGCGTGAAATCGGTGGCGGTAACCGCCGGTTATATTACCGAACAGCCTCGCGAAGCGTTTTTCCGCCACATGGATGCGGTGAATGTCGACCTCAAGGCCTTTACCGACCGCTTTTATCACAAGGTGTGCGGCGGACATCTCCAGCCGGTGTTGGATACGCTCGTTTACCTTAAACATCATACGGATGCGTGGTTGGAGATTACCACTTTACTGATCCCCGGCGAGAACGACAGTGAGGCGGAATTAGAAGAAATGGCGCAATGGGTGGCGTCCAACCTGGGTCCGGACGTCCCTTGGCATTTCAGTGCCTTTCATCCCGATTGGAAAATGCTGGGCCATGCCTCCACACCGCTGACTACGCTGGTCAAGGCGCGCGACATCGCCATTAAGCACGGCATGCGCTATGCCTATACCGGTAACGTGCATTACGGACAAGGCGATAGCAGTTACTGCCATCATTGCCACAATCAATTGATAGGGCGTGATTGGTACGTGATGACCGATTGGCAGCTCACCGAGCAGGGTACCTGCCGGTTTTGCGGCACGCCTGTCGCCGGTGTATTCGAACCTTCGCCGGGCAATTGGGGCGCCCGGCGCATGCCGGTGCGCCTGAAGGATTATGCCGCAGCCCGTTGACATATCACCCATTGCGGGACGCAAAAACAATGAAATAGTGTGCCGGCAAAGGCGCGAATGGATTTGCCGCATGGAAGAGGGTGTTTATCCGTACCTTGCCGGTTAGCGGCGCCGTCAGGCGGAACTGCCCCGAGTCCATTTTGCTTAACGGCGATTCAGGTTGCCCGAGCCTAATTAATCTCCTCATTTAGCCGAAACTTAATCCAGTAAGTTTTTTATCGAGTAATAAATGGATATGATGCCGGCTCAACACTCAAGGGACATCCGTTCCGAAATCGAAAATCTCTCAGCGATTCCCGCTATACCGGAGTTGGCGCAGCGGTTATTGGCACTGGGACCGCACCCCGATGCACGAAAACTGGTAGAAATCGTTGAGTTGGACCCGGGGCTTGCTGGCCAGATGGTTCGCCAGGCCACGTCGCCTTTTTTCGGTTATCGCGGCAAGGTCAATTCCGTCAACGACGCCGTTACCCGGGTACTGGGTCTGGAACCGGCCATGCATCTTGCCTTCGGAGTCATCGCGGGCAAGGCCATGCGCAGTCCCGCCGACGGCCCCGTGGGACGTAAGGCGGTGTGGTTGCACGGCGCGTACTCAGCCGCTCTGATGCAGTCCTTGGCTGAAGGCCTCCCCGGTCCACGGCGGGCCCTACCGGGGATGTGCTATTTGGGAGGCTTGCTGCACAATATCGGCTTACTGCTGCTTGGGCATGTTTATCCCTCAGACCTCCATGCCCTCAATAAGGCGATCACCGAAAATCCGGCGATGTCAGTGATTGACTTGGAGCGACAACTGTTCATGACCGATCATACCGAGATCGGCGCTTTGCTGATGCGCAAATGGAATATGCCTGAAGAGGTCGTCGTTGCGGTGCAAAGACACCACGATGAAGACTATCGGGGCGAATATGCGATATACGCCAATCTGGCTTTGTTGGCCGATCGTCTCCTCAAGCGTCTCGATAAGGGTGACGCGGACAGCGCGGAATTACCCGCCGCCTTGATGGATGATCTCGATCTTCAAGAAAGTGATGTCATGGATTCTGTTCAGCGCCTGCTTGAGGCGCGCAGTGATTTGGATAGTCTGGCGTCCCATATGGGCGCAACCTAGCACCCGGTTGGGTTAACTCTCGCTCGCAGGCGTTGTTCGCCGTCAATCAGTCGTCATCACGGTGCGTTACGATACCGACCAGGTTGCCGTCACCGTCGATCTCCGTTAGGAACAGGATAGGCTGACAGCATATTTCACAGTCTTCATAATATGATTGGTTTCCCGCCGAGGCATCGATGATGGAAACGAATGATTCGCCGCAATACGGGCAGGTGATCGATCGTTCGATTTGCAGCGGCGCCCCGCCCGCCAGAAAGGCTTTGCCGCTTCTGGCGCGAGGCCGCTTATCGGGTGAGTAATGCATAACGGTCTCCCTAGGAGATAATATCATTTATAAGTGTAGTCCTAGATTGATCCTGCTGCACCTGAAAGCGTTGCCATGGAACATGGCTCTGCCGTCCCTGGAAATTTATGCCCTAATGCGTTGTGCTGCAATAAGGCGGTTAGTTGAATCGTCAAGTGGCGGCGGCGTTGATGGTAATAATGTTTTTCGATTCATCGGCATGCAAAGGCTCATGGCTACGTAACTGATGCTCCAGCACGTCGATCGAGGCCTCGGATGGATCTAGGCCACGGGCTTGGCGCTCTTGTATGCGTTGGCGTAACAGCGCCACCGGGGCCTCGCAATGGAAGATGACGAAGGGCACCCGCAGTTCATCAGCGAGATGCCGGAACTGCTGGCGTTGTTGCCGCTTCAAGAACGCTGCATCGACGATGACCGCGTAGCCGGCGGCAATGATGGTCCGCGCGGTTTCGGCCAGATGGTTATAGGTGCGCACACCGGCCTCGGGCGAATAGAGACCGGCGGCGACCGCCGAATGACTGAGTGCCTCGGCGGTCAGGCCGAAGAGACGCTTGCGTTCCACGTCGGAGCGTATGCGGATGGCGCCGCTGCATTCCAATAATGCATCACTGACCGTGGTCTTCCCCGAGCCGGAAAGCCCATGGGTGATGATCAAGGGCGTGGGTTTGGTGCGGGTATAGTATTCCGCCAAATGCAGGTAACGGCGGTAGTGGCCGCGGATCTGCTTGCGCAGCTTGGCGGAGAGATTGGACTGCGCCAGGCGCAGGCACGCCACCTTGGCGCGCACCAGGGCGCGATAGACCTGATAGAAACGCAATACGCGCAACCCTTGATAATCACCGCCGTATTGCAGGTAATCATTTAAGAAACGATGTGCCAGCGCGGGGCGCTGCCGATCGTAGAGATCCATGGAGACGAATGCCGCTTCGCTCATGACGTCTATCCAACGTAGATACTCATTGAACTCCAGGCAATCGAAGACCAGGATCTTGTCGCCGATCAACGCCATGTTGCCCAGGTGCATGTCGCCGTGACATTCTCGAACAAATCCGTCACGCTTGCGCGCCGCCCATGTGTCACTGAGGCGGGCATGGGTGTCTGTACTCCAGGCCTGCAGCGCATCCAACAATGCACCCTCCTGGTCGGATTCCAGATAGGGGCGGATCTGTTCGAAGCTTTGCAGGACAGGTTGCCAGACTGCCGCCGCGCTGCCGTAGGGGCTATCCGTGTCGGCCGCGGCGGCGGTGTGGTGAAAACGATTGACGATGGCCGCGAGCTGGGTCAGGTGTTCGCCGTGCAGCTCGCCCCGGGCCAAGGCCCGGTCCAGTTGCGCGCTCTGGGGGAATTGGCGCATCTTGACCGCGTACTCGATAACCGGCTCCGCGCCGCCGAGCTGCGGTTGTGAAGCACTTCCGGTAATGGGTACCACCGCGAGATAGAGTTCGGGGGCGAGGCGTCGGTTAAGACGCAGTTCCTCGTTGCAATAGTGATGGCGTTTATCCAACGTGGAAAAATCGAGAAACCCCAGGTTGACCGGTTTCTTGATCTTATAGGCGTAATCGCCGGTGAGCAGCACCCAGGAGATATGGGTCTCAATCACCTCGAAGTCTCGTACCGGATGGTCGAAGAGGGTGGGATTTTGCAAGTGGCCGATCAGGGTCGTGCCGGGATCATGTTCCATAGTCGCAGGATACAGACTCCAATTGCTTCGGTTGATTATTGCAAATGGTGGGTGATCTCGAAAGTTACAAGATGCAATGCATTGCCGAGTGGCGCCCTATTATTTAATAACTTTACATAGATAATATCTGCAACTTAATAAAATGTATAATTTTTCAATGTATGTTTAATTGGCGTTCTAAGTTTTCAATGCTCCGTTTTACAAGGCGTTCAGCGGGCTGGTTGCTGTTGCTACTGCTAGGGGTGGGCATTGCCTATACCTTGTATCTCGATCATGTCATCCGGGTGAAGTTCGAGGGTAAGCGCTGGGCGCTGCCGGCCTATGTCTATGCCCAACCCTTGGAACTGTACGCCGGCGCCCGGCTTTCCGCCGCACAGCTCGAACGCGACTTGCGCCTGTTGAATTACCTGCCGGTGGCGGGGGCGTCGCGTCCCGGCAGCTATGACCGGCAGGGGGACGACTTGTCGGTGACGACGCGGCCTTTCACGTTCTGGGACGGCCCGGAACAATCCGTCTCCGTGGCCGTGCATTTCAACGGTGATCAATTGGTGTCAGTCAACTCGAGCGATGGTGGCGCCGTGTCCTTGCTGCGCCTGGAACCGGAGGTGATCGGACGGATCTACCCGGCCCATCACGAGGACCGTATCTTGGTAAAACTGTCCGAGGTCCCGCGGTTACTGCGCACGGGGTTATTGGCCGTAGAGGACAGGCATTTTTACAGCCACTGGGGATTGGATCCGCGCGCCATCGCCCGCGCGCTGTTGGCCGATCTGCGTCACGGGCATATCGTCCAGGGCGGCAGCACTTTGACCCAGCAACTGGTGAAGAACTTCTTCCTCGACAACGAACGTACCCTGTGGCGCAAAGTCAACGAAGCCGTGATGGCGGTGTTGCTGGAACGGCACTATACCAAGGACGACATCCTGCAAACCTATATGAACGAGATCTATCTCGGTCAGGACCGGGAGCGGGCCATTCACGGTTTTGGTCTGGCCAGTCAGTTTTATTTCGGTGTGCCGGTGGAAAAGTTGGCGCCGCAACAGATCGCCCTGTTGATCGGGATGGTCAAGGGGCCGTCCTATTACGATCCACGCCATCATCCCCAGCGTGCCCTGCGCCGGCGCAACCTGGTGTTGGATTTGATGGTGCAGCAACTCCTATTGACGGCCGAACAGGCCGCGCAGGCCAAACTGCAACCTTTGGGGGTAACGGCGCTGCCCCAGAGCATCGCCTACCATCCGGCGTTTCTGGATCTGGTGCAACGCCAATTGAGCCGTGATTACCGGGAGGAGGATCTGCGCTCCGAGGGGTTGCGGATCTTCACTACCATGGATCCCTTGGTGCAAACCACGGCGGAACAGGTCTTCGCCCGCCGTCTGGCAGCCTTGGAGCGCCAACGGGGATTACCGCAAGGCAGCTTGGAAGGGGCGATGGTTATTACCTCGGTAAGCGGCGGCGAGGTGTTGGCGGTGGTGGGTGGCCGCGAACCGCGTTATGCCGGCTTCGATCGGGCCTTGGATGCGGAACGTCAAGTGGGTTCGCTGATCAAGCCCGCGGTGTATCTCACTGCGCTCAGCCAACCGCAACGCTATACCCTGGCCACCATGCTCGATGACGCGCCGCTGGAGGTCGACAACGGCAACGGCCAAGTGTGGCAGCCGGGCAATTACGATAGACTGACCCACGGCCCGGTACCGCTGCATACCGCCTTGGCGCAGTCCTATAATCTGGCGACCGTGGGCCTGGGGATGGCCCTGGGAGTGCCCAAGGTGCTCGATACCCTGAAGGCCTTAGGTATTGATCGTCACATCGATCCCTATCCCGCCATGTTGCTGGGCTCCATGAGCCTGACACC
>CAYWIQ010000063.1:0-9562 GCA_964458405.1 uncultured Chromatiaceae bacterium | reverse complement strand
TCTCGACGCTGTGGCGAATCCGTTCGGCCACTTCGCCGGCCTCCGCGGTCCCGCTGCGTGACAGCAAGGCGGCAAATTCCTCGCCGCCATAACGGGACAACACGTCGCTGCCGCGTAATTGAGCGCGTATCAAGCCTGCCACCTCGCGCAGCACCTGGTCACCGACCTGATGGCCGTAGCTATCGTTGACCCGTTTGAAAAAATCAACATCCAACAAAAGACAGGTCAACTGAATGCCGTCGCGCGCGGCGCGTTCCAATTCTTCTTTGAGACGTTGGTCGAAGAAACGCCTATTATTAACCGCCGTCAGCGTGTCGGTAAGGCCTTGACGTTTGAGGCGCCCTAGGTTGATTGCATTTTCTATACAGATCGCCACAACCGCGGCCAGGTATTCCAGAAAATCGGTGCTGACACCCCTGACGAACCGTTCGGCGTTATAACTCCCTATATTGAGGCTACCGATCAACCGGCCGTGGCGCACCAGCGGCAACAGCGCGATACTGTTGGGCGAACGGCGCGTGGCGGCGAATAACGGGCTGTGGCGCCTCGGCTTGTAGGGACCCAACAATGGAAACAAGGACGTGGGAAATAGGCCGTCAAGGTCGTCGTCCTGGGTTGCAAACAGCAACCCGGCGTGATCCCGCAATTCCACACCTTCTTCCTGCAGGATACGCCTTACTTCGTATTCCGGATCGAGCAGCAACAACGTCACGACATCCCAATTGAACAGCGCCGGATTGGGATAAAGGATGTCTTGTATCAGTTCAAATAATGAGTTCAGCCCGATCAGGCGCAAGGCATGGGCCTGAAAACGCCGCATCTTGGATTCATTCTTATGCGCTTGCGCGATGTAATCTTCTAGCCGGCGCCGCAGCTGCTTGTTTTCCGCATGAACATCTTTGACTGCGTAATCCGACATAAGCGTTTCGTTCTGTGATCGCAGCGAAATTAAGCGGCCTTAAATAATATATACGCCCACATTACTCACCGCTGTTCTCTCGTGCGGTTGCGGGCCAATACGTACTCAGCGCCGATCATACCACGATAGGGAAGACGAGTCCCGACAGACATGGACCGGTAATAGACCTTTATTATTCAGGCGTTGTTCAGCAGCGAATAACCCGGGACGGCCGGTCGCAGAAACGACCGGCCTTTGGGGTAAGAAGGGAGTTACTTAATTAATGTACATCCGGGAGAGCAGCGCCCGGAGGCTGCGGCTGTCTGCATACGTTCAGCGACAACCCCGGGAGTGCTCAAATAGCGTCGAACTTATTTGAGAACCGCCTTGACGGTCCCATCCAAACTTGATGCACTGATATATCCGATAGCATTCTTATTCGAACTGACCATCTTTTTCACAGCATCATCCGAGGGCAGCACCTTGGGAGGGACTGCGGTACCGGAAAACATCATTTGAGCCCAAATCGACTTTAAGTTGGCAACGCTTTTTCCGATCATATCAGTGCTAAAACTGATTCTTGTAGGATCGTTTTCAGGTAGATCCAACGTCACGACCCTGCCGCCGCCGGGCCAGCTCTTGACTTCACCGGTATAGATCTTGGCAACCAAGGCGGCATCGATTGCGTTATTGTTATCCTTGTTTACAATAACCGCCACATTTCCAGCCCACACAGAGACGCTTAGGCAGAGACCTACCAGCATCGAGCATATTTTTAAGATTCGCTTGTTCATTTCCCGAGATCCTTTTCTTTTAGAACATGAAATTGACGCCGGCGACAAACATATTCCAGTTTGTCTTACCAGCCCCCGGGGTAACTTCTTCGGAGGCTACGGGCAAACCATATCCATGGTTAAAGTGATCCTCGATGCGCACGTCTATGTTGGAGGTAATCTTATATGCCACACCGACCATGGCGGTCTTTTGATAGTACGACGGATCGCTCTTTTGTGCTTTATCCATAATCGCGTAGTCATAGCGCATATAAGGCGTCCATTTGTCATTCATATGGTAACCAACCTGTACGTAACCCAACTTTCTAGTCACATCTTTACGGTGATAGGCGTATTCAGCCTTGATGTCTAAATTGTGATTCACGTAACTCACCGAGGCGATATCACGCGGCTCATGATGCAAGCTGTTATCGGCCAATACTTGGTAGGTGGTATCGTTGTAGGTGAGAGCGAACTTCAAACCGTCGATCGGGGTGATATAAGTTACACGCCCACCAAGGGTGCGACGGTCAAATGTTGGCTCCCCAGCCGCAATATCTAGTCGAGGATCAATGATGTTGCCGCCATACACCTGCCAGGTCACGTGCCCGGCACCGAGTTCTTGTTCATAATCCAGACCGATGCCGTTGTAGGCATCGTACATCGTGTCCGTCGCACTTTGATACATGGTCGGCAACAGCTCCGACAACTGCAGGAATCGGGTATCGATAGTTTCATTATAGAGCCCCAGTGGCATCTTGACCCGACCAATGTGACCACGCAGATTATCGGTAAACTGATAATCGACGAAGAACCAAGTAAAGTGGGTATCTGTGCCATCGGGAGTGGATGAGCCCTCAAGCTGAGCCCACAGTTTGCTTTTATCATTCAGGTTAATAGCGGTAACGAGACCCAGAATGTTGTCGTCCCAGGAACCCTTGGTATCCGCACCCATATAGGTGTTGCCGCTGGTCTGCTTATAGGCTTGGTGACCGAAGCCGTGTATTTCCATTTCGGCTTGCGCAGTCATGCTCGCAACGGTGATGGCTGCCGCACCGATGACTATACCAAGTATCTTCTTTGTTGTTCCTTTCATTCATTTGCTCCTCAAAGGTTATACCCAAAACGCTTGACGCTTCTCATGTAACTTTCAATCCAAAGCTAGACCTTAAATATGCGCATTTTTGTCATTAACTGATCCGCCGCCGCCTTCATGGTTTCGCTTTGATCGACGGCCTTGGTGGTCTCTTGCAATGATTCGTTGGCGACATCAACGATGCGTACTACCTGGGTGCTGATCTCTCTTGCGGTGGCCGATTGCTGCTCGGCCGTGGTCGCAATCTCCTGGATCATGCTGTTCACGGTCTCGATGCTCTTGATGATGTCGTCGAGAGCGGATTGGGCGCTGGTCGCCTTCGTCTTACCCTCTTCACTGGCGTCCTTACCCGCCGCGATACATTGAACGGTGCTGCGAATCCCGCCCTGTATTGCTTCGACGGTATCCCTGATTTCGCCGGTGGCCTGCGATGTCCGTTTGGCCAAGGTTCGAACTTCATCCGCAACCACGGCGAAGCCGCGACCCTGTTCGCCGGCCCGCGCCGCCTCAATAGCGGCATTCAAAGCCAGTAAGTTGGTCTGTTCCGCGATATCGCGGATCACATCGAGAATCGCGCCGATCTGGGTGGAACTGTTGCCAAGCGCCTCCACCATCCGCGTTGCCTCATCCACCGTGGTGGATATCCGATGCATTTCGGCCACAGTCTCCTGAATAACGCCATCGCCTTGAGTAGCAACATCCACCGCGGTCTTGGCATAATCCGCCGCCGCCACGGTGTTGGCGGCAACACTGGATATGGTAGTGGTGAGTTCTTCCATGCCGCGCGCGATCTGCGCCGCATCCTCCTCCTGGGATCGCGCACCAGATGCCAAGCCTTGATTGCTTTTAGCAATTTCACCGGATGATGTTCCGACGTTATTTGCGATGGTTGACACGTCGGCCACGAGGTTGCGTAAATTGCCAATGAAGCCATTTATCCATTTGGCAATCATTCCGAATTCATCTTTACCATCAATCTGCACCATGCTGGTGAGATCGACTTCGTCTTCCTTGGTGTTTTGCGCCCTTTCCATAATGCGCCTAAGGTTGGTAGAGATAGAGGTAATGACCAAATAGGAAACACTACCCAGCACCACCACAATCACCATTGCCGTAACGAAGCTCGCCAACAATCCATTTTTCACATCGTCATGCCCGGCTTTTAGGTCCGCATTGAATCTAGCGAGCCCAACTTGCTTGGCCTTTTTCAGTGAGCCTTCCAGGTCTTGCCGGGCGCCCTGCATGGCTTGGACCGCAGTTGACATGTCACCCTGCTTACTGCCGAGATAGATCTCGGTAGAATCCTGTGCCGCAGTGAAATAGGTGTTGAACTGCTTGGCGATAGTGTCCGCGGTTGATTGGTACGCGGGAAGATTAACCAACTCATCGTTGGTCTTCTTGAAGTTGTCGGCCTTCTGCTGCGCCAGTGATAGTGCGTTCTTGTCGTTCGCTGATATGGCGTATTTGAGATTCTCCTGAATCCCGGCAAAGGTCGTAATCATGGTCTGGGTGGCCGTGAGTGCGGGATAATCGAATTTATTGGCGTTGGCCAACGCTGTAGAAGCAGAGTCTGAGAAGATATAGTTGGCAAAGATGCCGGCGCAGCTAACCAAAATGGCCACTATGGGTAGAGCCCATATTCTTTGTTTTATGCTCATCGCTTACTCCTAGTCCCAAGACTCGGTAAACACCTGATCGTCGACAACGGCAGCAATTCCCTTTTGGAGCGAAGCTGGCTGCTATCCAACCCCCATGACCACCACAGGGGTTTTTGATATTTTGGTTCCAATAACGACTTGACCAATTAGAACTTTAGGAAAAACTAATGCAAAAACTAATAATGCCTCAAAATGTATGTATACTCCTTATAATTCAGACCATTGCTTTAACTAACCATCCCAAACCATGATCTTCTCCAACACCACTTGGCGCCTACTGTTATTGTTTGCAGTAGTGGTCAGCTTCTTTTACAACCTCCACGCCATCCCTCTTTTTGACTTGGACGAAGGTGCATTCAGCGAGGCTACCCGGGAAATGCTGCAGCGGGGTGATTTCATTTCCCCTTACCTCAACGGCGCCCCCCGTTTCGATAAGCCGGTCTTCATCCATTGGCTGCAAATGGCGAGCGTGAGCGTGTTCGGCTTGACTGAGTTCGCGCTGCGACTGCCCTCGGCATTGGCGGCCAGTCTATGGATCGCAGCGGTCTTTGCGTTCTTACGTCGCTTCACCGAGGAACGTATGGCGCTGTTTGCGGCGTTGGCCATGACCACCTCCCTGGAGATCCCCATCATCGCCAAGGCCGCCACGGCCGATGCGGTGCTCAATTTGTTCATCACCACCGCCATGCTGACCGCCTACCTGTTCCATCACACCCGACGGCGGCATTGGCTTTACGCCACCTTTGCGCTCATGGGGCTGGGCTTTCTCACCAAGGGACCGGTGGCGGTGTTGATTCCCGCCGCCACGACTTTCCTGTTCTATCTCAGCAAGCGGGATCTTGGTACCTGGCTGCGCGACGTATTCAATCCCATCGGGATCACACTCTTTCTGGTAGTCGCGCTGCCGTGGTATATCCTGCAGTACCTGCATCAAGGCGACGCCTTCATCGCCGGCTTTTTCCTTAAGCACAACATTGACCGCTTTCAGGATCCTATGGAGGGTCACAGTGGTAATTTGTTCTATTACCTTCCTGTGGTAATACTGGGTGTACTGCCCTACACCACGGTCATGTTCACCGCCCTGTCGCGCATTAAGGCGCTGTGGCGCGATGATCTCGGCCGATACGCCTTGTTGTGGTTTGGGTTCGTATTCGTGTTCTTTTCCCTGTCGGGAACCAAACTGCCCCATTATGTTGTCTATGGCTATGGAGGCTTGTTCATTGTCATGGCGCTGGCCAGTGGACGATTGCCGGCGAGGGGTTGGTTGCTGTTGCCGCCGTTATTGTTGTTTTTGGCGCTGTTGGCGCTGCCGGAGGTGATCGGTTACGCGTTGCCCTCTATCCGCGACGCCTATGTCCACGATATGCTGACCCATTACGCCGACTATTTCGGTGCCGGCTATCGCTGGTTCTTTGTCGCCGCCGCCTCAGTTACCGCTATTCTTATGATCGACGCCCGCCTCCCCAAGCTGCCCAAACTGTACGTTACCGGCCTGTTAACGGTCGTGGGAATGTCGGCCTGTCTCATGCCGGTCATCGCCGCCCTGCAGCAATCGCCCATCAAGGAAGCGGCGTTGTTTGCCAAGCAGCGTGATTTTCATGTGGTAATGTGGCGCCTCAATACCCCCAGCTTCGATGTCTATAGCCGGCGCCTGGTGGCGAAGCGCGATCCCCGGCCGGGCGACGTGGTACTGACCAAGTCCATCTATGTCTCCCAGCTCGGTAAACTGGACGTCCTCTATCACAAGAATGGAATAAGCCTGGTACGCTTACTCCCAAGCGATCCTTCGCACTAGACATCGTTCCCCCCGCACGGCCGTATGGACCTCGCCACCTTTCAACCCCTGCTCCACTGGATCACCTCCCATCCCACCTGGGCGGGGCTGGTGGTGTTCATCATTTCCTTCAGCGAATCCCTGCTGGTGGTCGGTCTGTTCGTGCCCGGGGTTGCCATGATGTTCGGCGTCGGCACCCTGGTGGCCATGGGCGCCCTCAATTTGTGGATTACCTTGACGTGGGCCGCCGCCGGCGCCGTGGCCGGAGACGGTTTGAGTTATTGGCTGGGTCATCATTACCAGGACAGGCTGAGGGATGTTTGGCCGATTCGCCGTTATCCCGGCCTCATGAGCCGCGGCGAGCAATTCTTCCAACGCCATGGCGGCAAAAGCGTATTGTTCGGCCGCTTTGTCGGCCCGGTACGACCCATCATCCCCGCCGTGGCCGGCATGCTGGGCATGCCCCCGATGCGTTTCGTGATTGTCAACGTACTATCGGCCATCGCCTGGGCACCGGCCTATACCTTACCGGGCATGCTCTTCGGCGCCTCCCTGGGGTTGGCCTCGGAAATCGCCTCACGGCTTATGGTGCTGGCGCTGATCGTGTTGGTCACCTTCTGGTTCACCGCCTGGTTGATCTATCGTGTCTATCAGTTCCTTCAACCCCGCGCCACCCGGATTCTGGAGCGACTGCTGAGCTGGGGCGCCAGTCACCGCTATGCCGGCGCCGTTGTGGCCTCGGTACTGGACCCGCAGCAATCGGAAATGCGCGGCCTGGTCATCCTCGGCGCGTTGTTGGTGGGCATTGCCCTGGTACTGGTAACGGCGGGCCATGCGCTGTTCGGACCGACACTCACCCTGGACAACAACGCCGTGTTCCATCTGCTGCAAGACTTGCGTGTACCGTGGGCGGATCGCCTGATGGTCTTTTTCACCGAACTGGGCAGTGGCACCGTGGTGCTCAGTATCGCGGTTGTGGTCATCGTCTGGCTAGCTCTGCAACGGGTTTGGCTGGCGGTTATACACTGCATCAGCGCCGCCGTCTTTGCAGTGAGCCTCACCATCGCCCTGGGCTGGAGCCGCGACGTACCATTGACCGGTGTGAACGCCTTGTGGGCCAGCGGCCCGGTGGTGATGGGTACCGTACTCTATGGATTGCTGGCGGTGATGGTGACCCAAGGATTGCACGGCGTACGTCGCTGGATACCCTATGGTGTCGCGGGCACCATGATGGCAGCCATCATGCTATCGCAGCTGTATCTCGGTGCCGTATGGTTGTCACAAGCCATGGCGGGCGCCTTGCTGGCCTTGTTGTGGCTAGTCATCCTGGGCGCCGCTTACCGATTGCATTCTACCGTACCGGTGGCGCCTCACCGATTGACAGCGGTCGCCATCGTTACCTTACTTGCCACTACCTTCCTGCAAACCAGCCTGCATTATAAACGCGACATATCACGCTTTGCCCCACGCCAACCCGTCGCATCAATGGCCGCCAACAGCTGGTGGCAATCGGCATGGCGTGAACTGCCGGCCTTCCGCATCGACCTCGAAGGCCGCGGCAAGCAACCGCTCACGCTGCAGTGGAGCGGTAATTTGACGTCCATAAAAACACGCTTGCTTGAAAACGGTTGGCAGATACCTCCAGCCCTTTCCGGTCGCAATGTGCTTCAATGGCTACGACCGAACCCACCGCTGATCGAATTACCGCTGCTGCCTCAAGCCCATGATGGCCGTTTTGACGCCCTACGGCTGACCCACACCACCGCCGATCCCGACAACTTGGTGGTTGTACGCTTATGGTCCGCCAAGGATGAATTACGCGATCCGCATAGTCCGTTATGGGTGGGCAGCGTCACCCTGGTGCACGCCAGCACCCATATCCCGTGGCTGACCGTACCCATCACCGAAACCGATTATGATTCGCCGCTGCGCATCCTTCAGACTACACTGATCGGAATGGACTGGAAAACCGTCCGGCGTCCTACGCTACAAGGCAAACCGTGGCAAGGGAAGGTGGTGTTGATTCGTCTCACGGATACGGCAGGTAACACTTAAGATGAAAAACCGTGGCTTCGGCGCTCGGCTGAATTTCGCCTGGTCGGGGATACGCAGCGCCTGGCGCAGCGAAGCCAGCCTGCGCACCCAGGTGTGGCTGACCGTGCCGCTGTTGCTGGTGTTGGTGATCCTGCGGCCGGCATTATTGTGGTGGGCATTATGCGGTGTCATGGCGAGCCTGGTGATCGCCGCGGAACTCATCAATACCGCCTTGGAACACCTAGTCGATCACCTCCACCCCGAACAACATCCACGCATCAAGATCATCAAGGATTGTGCCGCGGCGGCGGTATTGATTCTCAGCGTGGGAGCGCTGTGGGTCGCATTACTGATGGTGCTAGCTTCCTTTTAATCCCGATCGATTAACACAATATCAGGGCTGCGGTCTTGCTTTTCAGTCTTAGAAAAATTAATTGCCTAACCACCGGCGCTACCGACCAGCCCTGCAATTTCTCCCGTAGCTTACGATATCCTAAAATCACATACCCATTGTACGGATTTTGAGTTCGCAGTTTACGTGACCCTCGACCTAGGCAGGTGCCTGACCCATTGCCATTTTGATAGCAGCGAATTGAAGTATCTCCGAACACTTATTATCCTTAGATGGCAGGAGCAAACCCCTTTCGTTCAACTTTGCTATCGATTAGCCCAGGGGGATCATTTAGTAATACCCGAAAGGTGATTATCTATTCAATAACCAACAATGAAATTATATGACTAATAACGACAATCATATAGATGCGCTTAAGGCACAAGGCGTGGCCTTTATGAACAACAACCGCCTCAATGAGGCTAAGATGATTTACTCCCAGCTTGTTGAACTCAACCCGCAGGACGCCAATGCTTGGTACATACTGAGCAACGTCAACGGCAGGCTGGGTAATATCGCCGAAGTGGAGGAGTGCTGCCGTCGCGCTATAGCATTGCAACCCGACCTCTGCGAAGCCCATATCAATTTAGGTCATGCCTGCTTCATAAATGGAAAGCCGGATGAGGCCCTTAGCCATTATCGAGCTACGATTCAGGTCAATCCGAGCTTCCCCGACGTTTATTTCAACATGGGCAATATCCTAAGGGAGCAAGGAAAATACCCTGAAGCCATCGAGAATTACCGCGGGGCGCTGCAACTTTCCCCCACAATGGCAGCGGCTCATAACAATCTGGGCACGATATATCTAGACGAGGGTGCCTTCCAAGAGGCTGCTGTGTGCTTTCTTACGGCGCTGCGGTTGGATCCACAATCTACGATATTCGCCACAAATTTCGGGCTAGCGTGCCGTACTCAGGACCAATTCAAGCAATACATGG
>CAYWIQ010000062.1:6262-9580 GCA_964458405.1 uncultured Chromatiaceae bacterium | reverse complement strand
CCTCCACCAATTGCGTTTCCAAAGCCGTCCTGGGACGGCTTTTTTATTGCCTAATTTCTTACAGTTACTAACACTCAGGGTCCAGCGCGATCCATGCAAATTATGCGATGGTATTCGGCATTCTATATGACTTGAATGCTAGATGATGCAATCAAGTACCATTAAAGGTTTTCAGGTCCCGTCAGATATATTCAATTACAAACTAATAACTGGTGCTGGCTTGTGAGCGATTTGTAAACGGCTGTCATGCAAAACAAAAATGATTTTGGATAAATTGCTATAGATTTAGTGGTTCCCTTTACGACCTAAATTGATATATAAGGGATGACTAACGAACTGGAGGTTAGCTCAGCTATGGAAGCGATCAGTGAAACCGGGGCAAGAGTAGCTAGAGCAACAATTTCACCACTTGTATTTGCATTCATTCCGTCAGCTGTGATGGCATATTTATATGCCCTTTGGTTCGATTATTCTCACTCAATTTGGGGTGACTTAGTTACCGAGTTCGCCTTCCCCCCATTTGGTGTCGCTCACGGCCTCGTTTTATTGTTTGGGAGTTAACCGGTTTATACAGGCCGCCGAATATTGAAGCTGCTTAGGTAGTATGAAGCCAAACATAGATCCTGGAAGAGAACGGCACGTTATTTTTGAGCTGCGTCCAATCCGTTACCCTGAATCGCCACCGATTCTCTAGACATCATGCTCGACCTGCAAGCATGAACGCTAACGAGCTCGTCTTGAACACATAATGACTGTGGCATAATCTTATTCGAGCACATGAATAAATATATATTCATTAGGGAATACTGATTCTGCTTAGCCAGCCCCGCGGGCTCGCTTCTGGAGGGAGGTGTTATGGCTGAAGTACCCAAATATTGGTTTCCCGCTAAGCGATATGGCTGGGGTTGGGGGCTGCCTCGTACCTGGCAAGGCTGGGTTGTAATTGTCAGCTTTGTGCTGCTCATAATATTAGGTAAAGACCTCTTTCCGCCAAAACATGATCCTGTTGCTTTTGTCGCTTACGTTTTAGTCCTTATCCTCGGACTCATGACCATCTGTTGGCATAAAGGTGAGCCATTAGGTTGGCGTTGGGGCAAAAGAATGCAGCCATAACAATCCACACAAACAGGTTGCCCCGACAGATACTATAGCTTAGCCTCACCGTTAATTATCGGTATATGACATTAAGCAAGGTTCATCGAATGGGACATCTAACAAGCCCCGGTTTATAGGGAAACGCCTTAAGGGAAGACTATGGGGGCCACATCAAGAGATGTTATATCTTCCCTTATATATTTATACCTAACTAGCTCTGTTCAATTGACTGATGAACATTGGACTTCGAGATCTTATCCCTTAGGGTGACAATCCGTTAAGTGAAGCAATAGCCGGGACGCACCCACAAACCATGGGGCCCCATAATCGTTTGCACTATTAAATTGTCTCCGCCCCACCCACTCAACTTCCAAGGCCGTCCTGAGACGGCCTTTTTATCGCTCATTCCCTAAATTGACCGACATACACGATCCAGGGAATAATACGATTCTATTGACCTAGTTCGTCATGATTGCATCTTCAGGATCATAATTCGTTCCCCTGCGGATCCCTAGATATACCTATTGATAATGCTTATGACTTAGTAGCGATAAAAATGATGTTGTACATCAACGCGTACTTCAGCGTATCTTCCGGATTTGAACAGTACTCCTCCACGTCCAGACCGACATTGCGCAAATAATCGGGGAAGTTTCTGCCATAGAGGCGCTTGTGATCCCCGCCGCAGATCAAGTCCTTCGTTGCCTGCGGCATGTCGGCCGGCGGCGTATAGGTTTCCTTCAAGGCATAGACCATAGGCACGGTGAGAAAGGCCTGCCCGCCCGGTCGCAATACCCGGGCGATCTCGGCAAATGCATTGAGATGGTCGACCACGTGTTCCATAACATCGAAGGCGATGAGGTAATCGAAGCTTTCGTCCGGGAAGGTAATGGCGGAGATATCCAGTTTCCGAAGCCGCTTGCCATAGCGGGGCTTGGGATTGACGTCGCCGAACACATAGTTTGGCGCATCGAAGTATTTCTTGAGAAAGACCCGTTCCGGCGCGAAATGGATGACGTCGGCCTGGTTTAGATCGATGTTGCGTTCTTTGATGATCAACACGAATTGGCGGTGGCGCTCCAGACTGGCGCAATTGGGGCAACGCGCCTCGCGCCGGCCGCGCAAATACATAGAGGTGAACAGACCGGAATAGTCGCAGATCGGACAAATTCTCGGGGTACGTTTTTCAACATGCTGAAACGGATCGCGTAATGTAGCGCGACCCCATTCTTCAATGAACCTTTTTGGATTAGTTATCTTATTCATCTATTTTGAATACCTCATTGAAGGAAACGACGAAGATATGCTCACCGTAGTGCAATGGTTGCAATACCCATAAAACCCATCTCAAACCTCATTAAGACTAAGACCCCCCACCCAGGCCGACAGGATGATCCTGATATACGACCTCTCAAATTAATGCGGATTCCTTTGCCTCAACATCTATCGATTCCGTAATGCATCGCTTCCCTAAATGGCTTCTTGTCCTGCCCGCCATATACAGCGACGGTGGGAAATTGAGCGAAATGCAAATCCCCGGCGCATCAATAAGGTCGATCGGATTACCAAAAATAGATAGGTGCAAATGACATAGCACGCTTAATGCCAGAAATTCCAAAAACCATCTAAGCATTGTTTTAATTATGTTTTTTCGCCGGACTGTTGCCGGCGAACGCTCCAGCGCGCAAAAATTGTCTGCAATATTTTTCAGAAAGGCGTTTCCACCCAAGTGCATTGAACATACAAAGACAGGATGAGTAGCATCACTTGCAAGCACCTTTACTCTCACACGATTTCTTTTACCGATAATCATCCCTGTCCCTAAGGAGATAGTTTTTTATACATCTCAGCTGTAATCTTTAGTCAGCAGCCCAATCTCTAATAAGGAACGATATCGATGAGCAGTACGCGCCGCGGAATCATTATCTTTTTCGTCATCGCCTGCGTGGTCACGGGATACTTCCTGCTGTCGCCGCGGGAAACATCGCATCACCAAACCGTCATTTCCGGGCAATCATCGCCGCCATTGACTGAAAATCCCTCTGTAACGCAAATGGATGAAAGCGAACCCCTGACCCGGCACCCGATCCCGACTTTACCTAGTGAAGACAACAAGTCTGAAGAACCTTTACCAACGCTGGCGGACAGCGACATTGCCGTTCAACAATCACTGGAAAAATTCGCCGATGCCAAGCAAATCGACGCGCTGTTTAACTTCAACAA
>CAYWIQ010000062.1:0-6252 GCA_964458405.1 uncultured Chromatiaceae bacterium | reverse complement strand
GCCGCGATCCAAACTCCCGGTTCAACACCTGCCCAGTAAACCTCTAGCCGGAAAATTCATGGTCATGAAGGCAGCCGATGGTTCATTGGAGATCGACCCGGCCAATTACAAACGCTACACGCCTTATGTGCACCTCATCGAAGGACTGGACAGCCATGCCGTGGCCAAGTTTTATTTCCACTTCTATCCCTTGTTTCAGGAGGCGTACACAAACCTCGGCTACAAATCGGCCTATTTCAACGATCGGGTGATCGCGGTGATCGATGAACTATTGGCCACGCCCGATGTATCCGCTCCAGTGAAACTAATTCAGCCTTCCGTGTTCTATAAGTATAAGGATCCGCGTTTGGAAAGCCTGTCTGCCGGGCAACGGTTGTTGATTCGCATCGGCAGCGACAATAGCGCGAAGGTCAAGGAGAAACTTCGGGAGCTGCGCACGGCGCTGACTAAGCACCCTGCTCCCAATTAATAACGATCATGCAGAGCGCCCTTCCCCGGCTTTGTTCGATCGTCTACTACTCCGACTAGATGCCGGTTTGGATCTTATCCTGCCAATGAGATTGGGAGGTGATGCATATGGTCATGGAGATTCCCACCTTTATGCCGATGGTCCTCAAAATCATGATGAGCGTGGTCGCATTCATCACCGTCATCTTGATGGCGTTGTTGGTGATAAAAATTTATCGTGACGATTCTCACAGCGATAATCAGCAGCCACGATGAACGGCTGACGGGCGCTATCCGCAAGAGCAATACTGGATAGAACGAAGGCGCAAGCAATCCGCACCCAACTCCGTCGCGCATTATTTGGCTTGAATCTCAGTTACTATCCGTGCGAGCTACTACGACCTCAATCGTCGGGCCCAGGCTACCAGCGCCTGCATTTGCGCGGCGATCATCTCGCTGACCTTGGCATCAACCAGGTCCCCATTATCATCAAACGTGCCGCCGGCCACGCGGGCAAAAACCTCGGGTTTGTTCAGCGGGTGCATATTGACGAACACACATGTCTGGCGTAGATGATACTGCGCCCGCGATGACCCCATCCCGCCGCCGGCACCGAGGATGGCGACCGGTTTATCGTCGAGCGCGGCATTGCCCGGCTCGCGCGAGGCCCAATCGATGACGTTCTTCAACGCCGGCGCCATGGAATAATTGTATTCGGGCGTGACCAGCACCAAGGCGTCGGCGGCGGCAATCTTAGCGATGAGACGCTCGACGACCTCAGGCTTGCCTTGTTCCGCAACATCGGCGTTATATAACGGAACTTCAGAGATATCCGCGATCTCGATCGCTAGCTCTTGGGGGGCAAGGCGTTGCGCCGCCCGCAGCATGCCGCTGTTCTTGGATTTCTTTCTTAGGCTGCCGGAGATGCCCAGCGCTGTCAGTACGGTACTCACTATCTTACTCCTTAAATCTTCTACGAATGCCAAATCAACCGATTATTCCGATGGCGGCGGGACGCCCTGCCGCTTACTCCTGCTGGACGGCCGACCTTCATGACAAGAATGCGTTCACGAAATTTATCGATCTACGCCAATATGGTGTGTAACGATGTGGTGTTTTCCTTGGTTGTTGCGGATTTTTCTGCATTGGCCACGTGGTTATTGGCGGCTTACTCAATTGTGATGATAGGCCAAAATGTGTATGCTGCCAAAATAATTATCGATGGCCGATCGGTCGCGCGCATTAGGGGATAATGATGAAGCTGTTGCTGGAAATCATGATGGCCGGAACAATCACCGCCATCTTGATTCTGATAGGTGTTTTCGTCGTAAAAATCGGTCGCAACGAACGTGAACGGGAGAATTCCCGGGATTAAGGCACTAGCGGCGCTTAACCCGGCGGCCAGTCCATCCGCCGTCCACCCAATATGTGCAGATGCAGATGGAAGACGGTTTGGCCACCGTCCTCATTACAATTCATAACCGTGCGATAGCCGGATTGCGCGACACCTAGTTTTTCCGCCACCTTCTTGGCCGTCAGGTACATCTCGCCCACCAGCACATCATGCTCGGGTTCGAGATCGTTCATGGTGGCGATATGCTTTTTCGGGATGACCAGGGCGTGCACCGGGGCCTGCGGATTGATATCTTTGAACGCCAACACGGCATCATTCTCGTAGACTTTGTCGGGCGTAATCTCACCGTTCACCATCTTGCAAAAAAGACAATCCGCCATTCCCTTCTCCTCATGCTCGTCTTGAAAATTTGATTATAGTGCCAGTCTGTCGTTCATGAGACCACAACCGACCGATCTATCCTTTCGAAGGGAGCTTAAAAATACAATGCGGCAGATCGCTTCATCAATCGCTTAGTGCGACGCTGCGCTCCCGGGTTGCATTGCGTCGCCACAGGCATGAATATAGGCGCCAACAGCCCAGGATACAACCGGGCCGGCGATCTGAACTTAAATGCCTCTAAATTCGCTACAAGATTGGGGAATTCGTCATGCAAGTCACATTGGTCCATGTCCACGTCAAACCACAACACATCGATGACTTCCTAACGGCGACCCGCAGCAATCACGAGGCATCGGTACGGGAAAACGGCAATTTGCGCTTTGATGTCCTCCAATCCGACGAGGATCCCAGTCGCTTCGTGTTGTACGAAGCCTACCGCAGCGCCGCCGATGCCGCCGCCCACAAAGAAACCCGGCACTACCTAGCCTGGCGGTCACAGGTGGCGGGCTGGATGGCGGAACCGCGGCAGGGCGTACAATACACCGGGTTGTTTCCCACCCTGACCTGACGCCTCACGCCATGACTATCGAACCCTTCGCCCTCTCTAGATTGCCGCGTATCATCTTCGGTACTGGACGTATCACCGAAGTCCCCGCACTAGCGCGTCAGTTCGGCACGCGTGCACTTTTGATAACCGGTAATAAATCGTTCACCTCATCACCGAATTGGCAACCGTTGCTCAACGAGCTGAGCCGCAATGACATGAGCTGGGACCAGGAAACGGTCGGCGGCGAACCGTCACCGCAATGGGTGGACGCTGCCGTCGCCCGCCATCGGGATGCGGGCATCGAGGTCGTCATCGGCATCGGGGGCGGCAGCGTGCTCGATGCCGGCAAGGCGGTGGCCGGCTTGTTACCGCACAATGCCTCGGTCATGGATTTTCTGGAAGGAGTGGGTGACGGCCACTATGCGGGGCCGTCGTTACCGTATATCGCGGTACCCACCACCGCCGGCACCGGCAGCGAGGCCACCAAAAATGCGGTGCTGAGCGTCCAGGGGCCGCAGGGCTTCAAGAAATCATTCCGCCACGAATGCCTGGTTCCGGCCTATGCGGTGGTGGACCCGCAACTGCTCGCCACCTGCAGCCCGGCCCTCATCGCCGCCAATGGCATGGATGCCTTGACACAATTGATGGAATCTTATGTCTCCAGCAAGGCCAACCCCTTCACCGATGCCCTGGCGTGGAGCGGTATCAGTCAGGTCAGAGACGGGTTTTTCCCGGCATGGCGCGGCGGCGATACCCCGGACGCCGCCGACGGGCGGGCCGCCATGGCCTACGCCGCCTTGCTGTCGGGAATCACCCTCGCCCAAGTGGGTCTGGGATCGGTGCACGGCCTGGCCTCACCGTTGGGCGCCTTTTTTCCCATTCCCCATGGCGTGGTGTGCGGTACGCTGTTGGCCACC
The DNA here is from genome assembly GCA_964458405.1 of uncultured Chromatiaceae bacterium. Taxonomy (GTDB): domain Bacteria; phylum Pseudomonadota; class Gammaproteobacteria; order DRLM01; family DRLM01; genus JARRQJ01. The sequence continues at coordinate 2,606 of CAYWIQ010000062.1, read as the reverse complement.
GCCACCGAGATCAACATTCGCGCCCTACGCGACCGCCACCCCCGTCATCCGGCACTGCGCAAATACGCCGAACTGGGCGCCCTGTTATGCGGGAAACCCTTCGCCGATGAGGCAGCCGCGCAAGCGGCCTTGGTGGCGTTGCTCCATGAATGGACAGCGCAACTGAACCTGCCGCGCCTGCGTGACTTTGAGGTGAGCACAGCTGATTTCCCCAGGATCATCGCCAATTGCCGCGGCAACAGCATGAAGACCAATCCTATCGTTCTTGATGACGAGGAAGTACGAGAGATTCTCGAACAACGATTGTAGGCCACCGATACAACGCCCATGACACCAACAGTAGAACTTAAATCCTGCCTACGTTATATAGCGGCGGCATTGATTTTATCCATGTCACTCTCTGCGCCGACAAAGGCTGCCGAAGTCCATTCCCTGCCGCGCTGGGAGGTAGGCATCGGCCTGGGGGTGCTGGCCTTGCCCTTTTACCGCGGCGCCGCCAGCGGCCGCACCTACATCACTCCAATCCCCTTCGTTCAGTACCGTGGCGAACACCTGCGCGTTGACGAAGAAGGGATACGCAGCTATCTGTTCCGCAGCGACACCGCCAAGTTGGATTTCAGTCTGGCGGGCGGCGTACCGGTATCCAGCGACGGCAACAGCGCCCGCCACGGTATGCCAAGCCTGGATCCCACCGTGGAGATCGGTCCGTCGTTGGAATTTCTGTTATGGCATCCCCAGCAGCGCGACCGGGCATTGTGGCTGAAATTTCCACTGCGCGCCGCGTTATCGGTTGCATTACGAAACGTCGAATATCAAGGCTGGGTATTGGCACCCTATCTCGATTACCGCATGATCGCAGGCGAACGCGCGCAACCGTGGACCATTACCTTATCAGCAGGTCCGCAATTCGCCGACCGCCGCTATCACGACTATTTCTACGAAGTCCCCAGCGGTTACGCGACCGCGGAGCGCCCCGAATGCCACCCCACTGGCGGCTATTCCGGCAGTCGCGTCACCTTGAGCATACAAAAACGCTTGGGCAGTTATTGGCTGGGCGCCTTCCTGCGCTATGACGCCCTGCAGGGTGCCGTCTTTAGTGATAGTCCGTTAGTGGAAAAGAATCATTATTACGCGACAGGCTTGGCTGTCATAAAACTCCTGGCCGTCTCGAAAAAGCCCGCCCAAAATCCCTAACGCCGGTTAACGGGGATCGCTGTCCTTGCACTCGCGGGTACGTTCACCCCTCATCAAGTACTCCAATTTGGCATGACGGTTCTTCTCGGTCTGAGTGACCAGCGCCTCCATGCTGCCGCTGAATTTGTCACCAGCATAGGTGATCTTCCCTTGGCCCTCCATCTTACCCTTGGCGTCGCTGCACTCGATGCGCCACGTCACATCATTGCCCTTGATGGCTTTATCGAACACCCGGCAATGCATGTGGCCGGACTCTACGGAATTGGGCAATGGATCCTGATGGGTTATGCATTTGGCGGTTTTGATCGCCGGTAGCGGCAGGATCCCCCCTTGGATGCCGATATTGACCGACGTTTCCCAGTAACCGTCTTCAAGATCGAGACCACCTGCGGCCATGGCGACTGCGGGAAAAATAAAAGACGCCAATACCGCCCAACGGACGGATATGAATGACTTCATCAACACATGATTTCCTAAACTGATCCAACGAAATGAGCAGTTGCAAGCTTACCATATGCGGCCCCGGCATACAGTCGCGAAACGGGGCCGTCCCGGATAGTTCAGCAGGGATTCATACAGCGGCGGTGAAAAAACCCGCCTCGGGATGTTAACTCGCGGATGGTTGGTGCCGGCGATACGCCATCGGCCCGAAAGATTCTAGCTTAGCTATTCACCCGCCGGCGTGGTGAACGCATAAGGTGACGCGTCACTCGAAGCAGATCTCAACGAAAAACTTACCGGCGCTGGTGGAAAAAGGAACGATCAATTTCATCCCGCTGGATTTATGGCCGATCTTATGATTCTTTCCCGACACTACGGCAGGGATGGCCATGTCAAAATCGTATCCCTGCTCGTCCAGCACCCGTTTGGCGCCGCCCGTCACCATGTTGGTGATTTCCCCCACCAGATCCGTTACGGTATCGTTGATCTCATTCACTTCCTCGCCAAGCATGCGCTTGGAGATATCAAAGATCGCCTCGCTGGTAAACGTAATGGCTAAGGAACCTTTGACCTGGGAACTGGCCATACCGATCACCCCGGTCACGTCTCCATAGGCGGTATCATCTTCCTTGCGTTGCGGCTTACCCTGGGTCGCCTGGACGTCGGCCATGGTCGCAAGCACATTGACGATCGAGTCCAGAAACGGATTGATGAATTCTACCTTCATAACCTATCCCTCAAGATTTTTTCTTCCTGTCTTGAGCATATCGGCAGGCAAAATTAATCACTGAATAGAAAAATCACCTATAAGAGAGGGTCTATAACCATGAAATTCATGAGGCAGCCCTATGCTGAACCGCTGCTATCAGCCGAAATTCGCCGTTGCTTGACCGCAACCTCGTTGCGCAGGTACACCGGAAGAGCCTGTTCCGCGCTCACCCCCTCACCACGTTCCAAGGCGGCAAGCCCCA
>CAYWIQ010000061.1:0-9663 GCA_964458405.1 uncultured Chromatiaceae bacterium | reverse complement strand
GCAGACCGTCGATGTGGCATTCCTCCATCCAGAACACGGCGCTGGCCAGCAAATAATTGCATACCTCATTTCGGCCGTAATTGTAGATCAGGGTGCCCCAATCACGATGTTCGCCCTTGCGCGGATCTTCGTGTTCATAAAGGGCGCTGCCGTCGAAGCGCACCAGGCCGTGAGGGTCCTTGGGAAAATGGCCCGGGACCCAGTCGAGGAACACGCCGATGTCGTGTTGATGGCAGTGGTCCACGAAGTAGCGAAAATCATCCGGCTTGCCAAAGCGGCTGGTACTGGCGAAATTGCCTATGGTCTGATATCCCCAAGAGGCGTCCAAGGGGTGTTCGGTGATCGGTAATAGTTCGATATGGGTAAAACCCAGGGGTTTGACATATTCAACCAAGCGATGCGCCAGCTCACGATAATTGAGGAAATTGCCGTTGTCGTCCTTTTGCCAGGAGCCGAGATGGACCTCATAGATAGACACCGGTTGATGCTGCCAGTCGGCTTGAGCGCGCTTCTCCAGCCACGTTGCATCCTTCCATACGTAGACGTCCTTACTGCGGACGATGGATGCGGTACTGGGGCGTAATTCGAAGAGTTGTCCGTAGGGATCGGCCTTGAGATAGATGTGTCCGGAATCGCGATTGCGCAATTCGAACTTGTACAATGTTCCCGGTTGCAGATCGGGGATGAACAGCTCCCATACCCCGCTGCCGCCCCGTACCTGCATGGGGTGGGCGCGACCATCCCAGCGATTGAAGTCACCGACCACGCTGACGCGTGCCGCGTTGGGTGCCCAGGTGGCAAAGAGCACGCCGTCGATGCCGTCGACCGTCCACGGGTGGGCGCCTAGGAATTTGTAGACATGCCAGTGCTTACCTTCGTTGAAGAGGTGTAAATCAAATTCGGAGATCTGGGGGGGGAAACAATAGGGATCATAGGCGGTGTGGGTTCGGCCGTCCGCAGTCTGCCAATGGAGTCGGTAGTGGTCCGGTATCAGTCCGCTTTGTCCCCGCCATTCGAAGATGTCGCTGCCGTTGACGCGTTGCAGGAGAAGGTTGCCGTCCACGATGGACGCGGTGGCGGCACCCGGCAGGTAAGCGCGGATCAGCTCTCCCTGGGCGGTGCGGTGTTTACCCAACACGGCGAAGGGGTCGTGATGCCTTGCCTCGGTGATGAGGCTCAGTTCAGACGGGGTCATGTGAATTCCTCGAGACGACAGGGTCTTCCCCCAATGCTAGCAGCCTAGCGCCAATATTCCATCGCACACCTATGTCAAGTCATGAGAATTATTGACCAAATGGCGACCACCGTACACCTATCTATTAGTAACTAATGTTAACATATTCGCCATAGCAGCTGATCTGCCCGGCCCTTACGGGGAGGGAAAGGCCGGAATCGATCAACTCAATCTCGGGGGAGTGTCTCATGCAAACAGAACGTTTTGTCAGTCGGCTCACACAGGATACCTTGGCGTTGATCCTGGCCGGAGGACGTGGTTCGCGTTTAAAGCATTTGACCTTGTGGCGGGCCAAGCCGGCGGTGCCGTTCGGTGGCAAGTTCCGTATCATCGACTTTCCGCTGTCCAACTGCCTGAATTCAGGCATCCGCCGTATCGCGGTGTTGACCCAGTACAAGGCCCATTCCCTGATCCGTCATATCCAGCAGGGTTGGGGATTTCTGCGCGCGGAATTGGGCGAGTTCGTCGAATTGGTGCCGGCACAGCAGCGTATCAAGACCTCCTGGTATACGGGCACGGCCGATGCGGTGTTCCAGAATCTCGATATCATCCGCAGCCATCAACCGGAATATGTACTGATCTTGGCGGGGGACCACATCTACAAAATGGACTACGGTCCCATGATCGCCTACCACGTCGCCAAGGGCGCCGACCTCACCATCGGCGCTATCGAGGTGCCGTTGGAACAGGCCAAGGCCTTCGGGGTGATGGCGGTCAATGACGACTGGCAGGTCACCGGGTTCGCCGAAAAACCGGATAGTCCTCAACCGACGCCGGGCAACAAAGACACGGCCCTGGCCTCCATGGGCATCTACATTTTCAACACCTTGTTTCTCTATGAGCAGCTGATTCGTGATTCGGACACAGCTTCCTCCACTCATGATTTCGGCAAGGACATCATCCCGGGCATTATTGATCGCTATCGCACCATGGCCTACCCGTTCCGCGATGAAAAAGGTGAGCAGGCCTATTGGCGCGACGTAGGGACGGTCGATGCATTTTGGATGGCGAACATGGAATTGATCGGGGTTACGCCGGAATTGAATCTCTACGATCAAACATGGCCGATCTGGACCTATCAGGAGCAGCTGCCGCCGGCAAAATTCGTCTTCGATGAAGATGACCGGCGTGGCATGGCCATCGATTCCATGGTGTCGGGCGGGTGCATCATCTCCGGGGCCGAGGTGCGCCATTCCCTGCTGTTTTCCAACGTCATGATCAACGCGGGTGCCTCGTTGCACGATTGTGTGGTCCTCCCTGACGTGGAGATCGGCAAGAACTGCCGCCTGCGCAAGGTGGTCGTCGATAAATTCTGCCATATTCCCGATGGTACGGTGATCGGCGAGAATCCCGAGGAGGACGCCGAGCGTTTTTACGTATCTCCCGAGGGTGTGGTCCTGGTCATTCCGGAGATGCTTGGCGATCGTAGGCGCTATGTCCGCTAAAAAACCCTTAAACGTAGTGCTCTGCTGGCATATGCACCAACCCGAGTACCGGGATCTGGTCAGCGGCGAATATCAGTTGCCGTGGACCTATCTGCATGCCATTAAGGATTACGTTGATATGGCTGCCCACTTAGAGGCCGTGCCGGCGGCGCGGGCGGTGGTGAACTTCGCGCCGGTGTTGCTGGATCAAATCAACGATTATGCCAACCAGTTGCATGGATACCTCAAAGACGCCGCCGCCTTGCGCGATCCCCTGTTAGCCGCCTTGGACGAACCTGCCCTGCCGGTACGCCGGGAACAACGCTTGGACCTGATCAAGGCGTGCATGCGCGCCAACCGTGAACGCCTGATAGATCCCTATCCCGCTTACAAGCGCCTCGCCGGCATTGCGGATTGGTTGGATGAAAAGCCGGAAGCGGTCATGTACATGGGTGAGCAGTACCTCAGCGATTTACTGGTCTGGTATCACCTGGCGTGGCTGGGCGAGACGCTAAAACGCGGCGACGAGCGCGTGAAACGCCTAATGGAAAAGGAAACGGCCTATACGCTGCATGACCGCCGTGAGTTACTGGAGATCATCGCCAATACGATTTGCGGGCTCATTGCCCGCTACCGTACCCTGGCGGAACGCGGCCAGGTAGAATTATCGGTAAATCCCTATGCCCACCCCATCGTTCCATTGATGCTGGATTTAGGCAGTGCGCGGGAGGCCATGCCCGATGTCCCTCTGCCGGTGTTGCCGCATTACCCCGGCGGGGAAGAGCGGGCTCGTCGACATATCGAGGAGGGGTTGACCACCTTTCAGCGGTACTTCGGATTCAAGCCGTCAGGTTGTTGGCCGTCGGAAGGCAGTGTCAGCACCGCCGCCTTGAAAATGTTTTCCGACGCGGGTTTTCGTTGGGCGGCGACGGGCGGCGGTGTCCTGCAAAATAGCTTGAAGGTATCCGGCATAGCGCATGGCACGACCCGCGAGCAGCAAATATACCGGCCGTATCGCGTGCAAGACAGTGGTGATATCGCCTGTTTTTTCCGTGACGATGGCCTGTCGGATTTGGTTGGCTTTACGTATTCCACCTGGCATGGCGACGATGCCGTCAACAATCTCGTCGACCATCTCGAAACCATTCATGAGGCATGCGATGACGGTGACGATTACCTGGTTCCCATCATCCTGGACGGTGAAAATGCATGGGAGTATTACCCTAACAACGGCTATTATTTCCTCAAAGCCCTGTATCGGCGGTTGTCTTCCCATCCCCGTATTCGCATGACCACCTTTTCGGAATATCTGAATGAGGGTGGGACGGTGTCGCCTTTGCCGCGCTTGGTGGCGGGCAGCTGGGTGTATGGCACCTTCTCCACGTGGATCGGTGACAAGGACAAAAACCGTGCTTGGGACATCCTCGGTGACGCCAAGCGGGCCTACGACATAGCAATGGCATCGGGGATGATCCCGGACGAACACCGCGCGGCCGTTGAGCGGCAACTTGCGGTATGCGAGGGGTCCGATTGGTTCTGGTGGTTCGGGGACTATAACCCCAGCGGCACGGTGCTGGATTTTGAGCGCCTGTATAGGGTGCACCTGGCCAACCTCTACCACATGATGGGCGAGGAACCGCCGGGGTATCTTACGCAGACCATTAGCCACGGCGGTGGATCGCCCCAACATGGTGGTACTATGCGTTCCGGGCAGGCAGGTTAATTAGGGCCTGTTAATACTATGGATACCGTGATGAATCCATTGGCAGCGCGGCGCGCGGGTATCTTGTTGCACCTAACTTCCCTGCCAGGCGGCGGCGAATGCGGGACCTTGGGGCCGGAGGCCTATCGTTTTACGGACTTTCTGGCGGCCGCCGGGCAAAGTGTGTGGCAGTTCCTGCCCATCGGCCCTACTCATGACGACGGTTCGCCTTATCAGTGCTTGTCCCTGCATGCGGGTAACCCGACCTATATCAGCGCCGAATTGTTGGTAAGCGCTGGTTGGTTGGAGGCCGCGCAGGCGGAATTGCCCGCCACGGCGGCGATTCAGCAGCGTTTACTCACAAGCGCCTATCAGGGTTTCACCCAGCGCGCCGGCGAGGAAGATAAGCGGCATTTTGCTGAATTTACGGCGGCCAATCGGCATTGGTTGGAAGACTATGCCTTATACATCGTGCTGCGTGAGGCCAACCACCATGCCTCTTGGGTCGATTGGCCTGCGGCGTTGCGCGACCGCGATCCGAAGAGCATGGAGGCGGCACGTCAAGATTATCACGAGGCGTTGCAAAGGATACGCTTCGAACAGTTCGTCTTTTTTCGACAATGGCATTCCCTAAAAGAATATGCCAATGGACGCGGTGTACTGCTGTTCGGCGATCTACCCATCTTCGTTGCCCATGACAGCGCCGATGTCTGGGCGCAACGTGATTACTTTCAGTTGAATGAGGCGGGCCGCCCTACGGTAGTGGCCGGTGTGCCGCCGGACTATTTTTCCGCCACCGGGCAACGTTGGGGTAATCCCCATTACCGTTGGGAGCGTATGCAGCAGGACGGTTTTCAATGGTGGGTGACGCGTTTTCGCACTCAGTTCCAACTGTTCGACCTGGTGCGTATCGACCATTTCCGCGGTTTCGAGGCCTATTGGGAAATCCCCGCCGATCACGATACCGCCATGGGCGGGCACTGGGTGCAAGCCCCCGGCGACGCGTTGTTCGATGTGTTGCGCCGGCATTTCGATCCCCTGCCGGTGGTGGCGGAGGATCTGGGGCTGATTACCCCCGAAGTCGAGGCCCTGCGCCTGCGTCACGGCTTTCCGGGGATGAAGATCCTGCAGTTTGCCTTCGACGGCGGCGCCGCCAATCCCTATCTTCCCCATAACCATCACCATCTGTCGGTGGTCTATACCGGCACCCACGATAACGATACTACCGTGGGTTGGTACAACGGTCTGTCCGTTGAGTCCCGCAGTCACGTGGATGATTATCTGTATTCCAGTGACCAGGGCATGCCTTGGTCATTGATCCGCGTGGCGATGGCATCCGTTGCTGGCTTGGCGGTGATCCCCATGCAGGATGTATTGGGCCTGGACGGCGAACACCGTATGAATACGCCGGGGAAACCCAACGGCAATTGGCGTTGGCGTTTCAGCTGGGATCAGGTCGACGGCGGTTTGGCGCCGCGCTTGCTGCACTTGTGCGAACTCTACGGGCGTAGGTAGGGTTCGTTGTTTACATTACTTTAACCACCCACCGGCGGCCTGCAGTGGGGTAGGATCTTCCGTCGTGGCGACCCATAATGCGATCCCCGCCGCCTTCCGTTTTACGTCATGCAATAATCCCGGAAAGTTCCAGCGATAACCGCCGTCATCAGCTACTTGCTCGCGCTGTTTGAAATCCAGTACCACAAAGTCGTGATGCAGGATCTTGTCGGCGTTCTCTCCGGCGCCGACGTGGGTGGCTAGATCGAAGCCCAACCGGGCTATGTTGAGGATCAGCGCTCCCGAGTATCGCCGTGGCGGTGAGAATTCCACCACGGCATCGTCGCCATTAAAGCTCGCCTTGAGTAGGCCTGCCTTGCGCCCATCGGTGGTTACGGGAGATTGCCCATAGGCCCAGCCGCGCCATTCCCGGCCGTTTTTCATGACGCCCGGGGTGTAGACCGAGCGCAGGTGATCATGGCGCAGATAATCGCTTTGTCGCCGCGAAAAGCGCGATTGGGCAAAGCGGTCGCGCCAACCAAGATAGTTCCAATAATCCACATGGAACGCCACCGGGACGATGTCTTTCCAGAGGCGCGGGTCGTCCTTGAAGCGGGCCAACCAACGGTCCGCGGGTGGGCAACTGCTGCAACCTTCCGAGGTATAGAGTTCGATCAGAACTGTAGATTGCATCCCGCTGGAAATAGTGAAGTCCGCCGCGACGGCATGAGAGACAGAAAGCACCGTAATCAGGCAGATCAATACCTTCGACTTAATCATGACGGTCTGCTCCTGGGCATGCCCCACCATCGCCCATAGACGTCACGGAAGTATCGCGGGAGTTTAAAATCACTATCAATTGAGCGAGAGCGACGGTAACAACCATGATGGTTCGCATGGATGATGCAATGCGCGGGGCGCATGATGCGCCCCGGCAGAGGGTTTATTTACCGTTAGTTAGATCCATATCATGCGTCCCATCTCGAAGCGATGGCTCAACAAGGGGTGAGACGGGTATATACGGATCTTATAGTATTGCAAACCCGACAGTGGGGGGGTTAAGTCGAGGCGGTACAAGGTCTCATCGCCCTGAGTGGATTCGACCGCTTGGAATGTATGACTGGAGTGTATGACGAAATCATTGGCCTCCGATGGGCTGCCCACCAGGCACTCCATGGTGATGTCTTGCGGCGACAGACCGTTGAGTTTGACGGCCACCTCTAAGGGCAAGGTTTCGCCCGCCATTATCTGGGCGGGAGTGGACTCAATACGGCGAACGGTGATGTTCGGCCAGACCTGGGTGATTTGTTTCTTCCACATGGCCAACTCTCGTGCCGGGGCATATTCCCGTTCGCTGAGGGCGCTGCGTTGACGGGATGCCGGGCCGTAAAAGCGGGTGATGTAGTCCATCAACATCCGCTGGGCGTTATAGCGTGGAATCAGCGATTTCATCGAGGCCTTGGACATCTTGACCCACTCTTCCGGATAACCGTGGCCGTTGCGGTTGTAATAGCGGGGGATGACTTCCTTTTCCAGGATGTCCATCAGTTCCTGTCCTTCCTCGCGGTCGCGGAATGCGGGGTCGTATTCCGCGCCGTGCGGCGTGATGGCCCATCCGTTTTCGCCGTTGTAGCCTTCGCCCCACCAGCCGTCCAGCACGCTGAGATTCAACACACCGTTGATGCCCGCCTTTTGTCCGGAGGTGCCGCTGGCCTCCAAGGGATATTCCGGCGTATTGAGCCACACGTCGACGCCGGTGACCAGTTTGCGCCCCAAGGCCAGATCATAGCCTTCCAGCAAAATGATCTTGCCCTCGAATTCCGGACGGTGTGAAAAGTCGTTAATGGCCTTGATGAGTTGCTGGCCGGGGACATCGTGAGGATGGGCCTTGCCGGCAAAGATCAGCAACACGGGGCGCTGTGGGTCGTTGAGAAGCCGTGCCAGGCGCGTCGGGTCGGAAAACAGCAGTGTCGCGCGCTTGTAGGTGGCGAAGCGCCGTGCGAAACCCAAGGTCAGGATGTCGTTATTGTCGGCCGAGAGGGCGCGGGTGATGCGCTTGATCTGAGTCGCACTTAGCCCGCTGCGGCGGTGCTGGCGCGAGGCGCGGTCATACACTTCCTCCAGCAATTCGGTCTTCAACGACTGGCGCAGACTCCAAAAACTGTGATCGGGGATTTCGTCGATCCGCGACCAATACTCCTCGCTACCTAGTTCGTTGCGCCACTCTCCGCCGAAACGCATATCGAACAGACTCATCCACTCGCGCGCCAAGAAGGTGGGTACATGGACGCCGTTGGTGACATAGGAAATAGGGTTTTCCTCGGCCGGCACCTGTGGCCAGACGTAACCTTCCATATGTGAGGCCACTTCACCGTGGATGCGGCTGACGCCGTTGTGGAAGCGCGAGCAGCGCAGCGCCAATGAGGTTTGATTGAATCCACTTTCGTTGCCGGGACTCACGCCCAGTTGCAGGAATTGCGGCAGGCCGATCCGGAGCTGTTTCACATATTCGCTGAAATAGGTCCCCATCAATTGATGGTCAAAGATATCGTGGCCGGCCGGTACCGGCGTGTGGGTGGTGAACACCGTGCACGCCGCGACTTCTTCCAGCGCGGAATCAAAGTCCATGCCGCGCTCGACATGTTCGCGGATACGCTCCACGGTGAGGAAGGCGGCGTGACCTTCGTTGATGTGCCATACGGTGGGTTGCAGGCCCAGGGCGCGCAGGGCGCGTACCCCGCCGATGCCCAGGACGATCTCTTGCTGAATACGGGTGTGGATATCGCCACCGTACAATTGATAGGTGATGGAGCGATCCATGGGGCTGTTGTCTGCCACGTCGCTGTCGAGGAAGAACAAACGGATATGCCCGGCCTTGGCCTCCCATACCTTGAGCGTGACGCGGCGGTCGGCGATCGCTACATGGACGTGTAACTCCTGGTCGCCGGCGTCGCGGGCCGGTTGCAAGGGCAGTTGCGAGAAGGCGGTCGGGGTGTAATGGGCGATCTGTTTGCCTTGCCCGTCGATGTTCTGGATGAAATAGCCCTGGCGATACAACATGCCCACCGCGACGAACGGTATCGCCAGGTCGCTGGCGGCCTTGCAGTGATCTCCCGCCAGGATACCCAACCCACCGGAATAGATGGGCAGGCTTTCATGCAGGCCGAATTCGGCACAGAAATAGGCGACCAGATCGTTATCGGCGTCCAGATGGGGCGTGACGATACTACGGGTGTGTTCCTGATGGTAGGTGTCATAGGCCGACAGCGCACGATTATAGTCTTCCACGAAGACCCGGTCTTCCGCCGCTTCCTCAAGACGCTGCTGAGAGACACGACGCAGGAATAGTTTGGGGTTGTGGCTACATTGCTCCCACAGTTCCTTGTCAAGGCGGACGAATAACCCGCGCACCCGCCGGTCCCAGCTGTATAGCAAGTCGTTGGACAACTCCCCCAGACGCTGCAGGCGCGCCGGTAGTTGTGGTTGAACCTCGACGCTGAAGCGTGTTCCACTCATGTTTTACTGCCTCGCTTCATGGAATTAGAAATCATGGTTTTGTTGGTATAGTTTTGCGGCAAACTAGCGTGCCGTAAAGAGGCGCTATCATCCCAGTAGGATCGCTGAGCAGAGCAAAGCAAAGATTGAGAGACCTTAATGGCGCTTTCTTTACTATGATGTAGCGTTAGTTTTAGGTAAAACTTTAACAATTGGCGTCAATGCACCGTTGCCAGCGGTGTTTGATGCCGCCTATACGGTGGTGCCGGGAGGGAGAATCGAACTCCCACGATGTCACCATCACCGGATTTTGA
>CAYWIQ010000060.1:7988-9676 GCA_964458405.1 uncultured Chromatiaceae bacterium | reverse complement strand
GGGGTCGTCCAGGGTGGCCGGCGCCACCGAGTCGAAGGCCACGAGCGTCGCCGGGCCGCGGAAGAAATGTTAATCGCGGCAACCGTCTTCGAGTCCCAGGAAGCGATGCTGGTGGCCGATACGGAGCGTAATGTCATTCGCGTCAACGAGGCATTCACTAAAATCACGGGTTATAGTCCCGCTGAAGTCGTAGGAAAGCCGTTGCAGTTATTGCGCTCAGGAAGGCACAGCAAGGATTTTTATCGAGAGGTTTGGAATAGGGTCGAACTAGATGGCAGCTGGCAAGGGGAACTCTTCGAGCAGCGTAAGAACGGCGAGGTCTATCCCGAATTGATGACCATTTCAAGTGTCAAGGATGATCAAGGTCGGGAAACCCATTACGTCGTCAGTTTTAGCGATATCACCGAATATAAAGCGGCTCAGGATAAGATTCTCAATTTGGCCTTTTACGATCAGTTGACGGGGCTTCCCAATCGGAGTTTGCTGTTGGAGCGTTTAGATCGCGCCCTGGCGATCGGGGCGCGCAATCATCTTTTCGGCGCGGTGCTGTATCTTGACATGGATCACTTCAAGACCATCAATGACACTCAAGGTCATGATTACGGAGATGAACTCTTGCGCGAAATCGCCAAGCGTATTCGCGCCTCGACGCGCCAAGAGGATACCATCGCGCGCCTTGGCGGTGACGAATTCGTTGTGCTCCTCGAGGAAATCAGCTCGGATCAGAATCACGCTGCGACTCAGGCCAAGATCGTAGGTGATAAATTACTGTCGGTCCTAGCCAGACCCTACCGAGTAAGAGATAAGAACTACCCAGGTTCGGTTAGTGTCGGCGTGACTCTCTATGGCGGCCCCCATGAAGGTGTACACGAGCTGCTCAAGCGCGCCGATCTGGCGATGTACGAGGCCAAGCGGGCGGGGCGCAGTACATTGCGCTTCTTTGATCCGGTTATGCAGGAGACCTTGGAAGAGCGCATGCATCTTGAATTGGATCTACCTCATGCCTTGCAGGAGCAAGAGTTCCGGCTTTATTACCAGAAGCAGGTGGCGAGCAGCGGTCGGGTGATCGGTGCGGAGGTGCTGTTGCGCTGGCAACATCCCCAGCGAGGTTTGGTGTCGCCATTGGACTTTATCCCCCTTGCTGAAGACACCGGTCTTATCGTGTCAATCGGTAGATGGGTATTAGAGGAGAGCTGTCGTCGGCTGCAGGCTTGGAAAAGTATGGTAAATGCCAGTGAACTGATGTTATCGGTAAATATCAGTGCTCGGGAGTTGCAGCAGGACGATTTCGTTGACAATGTCAAAGACATCGTTATTGCGGCGGGTATCGATCCTTCCCTGCTGTCCCTGGAGATCACCGAGAGCGTGTTGCTGGAGAATATGGAGGAGTTTATCGAAAAGCTGCAACAGCTCAGGGAGGTTGGGATTTCCTTCGCCCTTGACGATTTCGGCACCGGCTATTCGTCATTAGCGTATCTTAAGATGCTGCCCATCAAGAGGCTAAAGATTGACAAAAGCTTCGTCAAAGATCTGGGAGTGGATAAGAACGACGAGGCCATCGCCAAGACCATTATTGAAATGGGTAAGACCTTGGGAATGGAGGTGGTGGCGGAAGGCGTGGAAACCCGTGAGCAGGGCGAGATGCTCATGAGGTTCGGTTGTCACAGTTATCAAGGCTACCTGTTCGG
>CAYWIQ010000060.1:4454-7978 GCA_964458405.1 uncultured Chromatiaceae bacterium | reverse complement strand
CGGTGACGGTGGAAGAGTTTGAACGCGAACTCGAAGGCCAGCAGCATTACGGCTGATGGTGATATATGCCGCTTATGCTTAATACGTGGTTTGGTCATGGGGCAATTTCACTGAGCGTTGTGCCTGGGGTGGCGGAATATTGACCGTGGGCAATAGGCGCCGCACTCGTGGACTCAAGCCTTTATTATTGAGAACGGTCTCTTGCGATGGCGGCGAGCAAGAATTCTCGTGGGCGTGCAAATTAGTCCTTTAAAAGTTGGTGGCTGGAAAGAGTCTGCAGACGGCACGAGAATCATTTGTGATCAATTCGATTTCTTATGGCCGTTTCTGGTTAAATAGGGCATGGCCAAGGCAAAGACAATCTATCGTTGCAGCGAATGTGGCGCCGAGGCGCCCAAGTGGGCCGGGCAGTGTCCCGATTGTGGGGCGTGGAACACCCTGGTAGAGGGAGTGGCACCGGCGGTACCGCGCGGTCGGGCGGCGCGTTTGAGCGGGTACGCCGGGGAAGCCATGAGCGAAGCGGTGGTGCGGTCTTTGGCGGAGGTGGAACCCAGTCGTGATATTCGCGTACCAACCGGTTTGGGGGAACTGGATAGGGTGTTGGGCGGTGGATTGGTGCTGGGTTCCGTGGTGCTGATTGGTGGCGATCCGGGGGTTGGGAAGTCTACATTGTTATTGCAGACCTTGGCGACGCTCAGTGCTGAGTTGCCCGCCTTGTATGTGACCGGCGAAGAGTCATTGGAACAAGTGAGCCTACGGGCGCGGCGCATGCATTTGCCGGCGGGAAACCTGCGTCTGCTGGCCGATACCCAGGTGGAGCCCATCCTGACCCATGCCGCGCAGGAGCGGCCACAGGTGATGGTGATCGACTCCATACAGACCTTATTTACCGAGTTTTTGCAATCGGCGCCGGGTAGTGTGGCCCAAGTGCGGGAAAGCGCCGCACAATTGGTGAGATATGCCAAGCAGAGCGGAACGGCCTTGTTTCTGGTCGGGCACGTCACTAAAGAAGGTACCTTGGCGGGGCCGCGGGTACTGGAACATATGGTGGATACGGTGTTGTATTTCGAGGGTGATACCGGCACGCCGTTTCGCGTGGTGCGCGCCATCAAGAACCGTTTCGGTGCGGTCAATGAACTGGGCGTGTTCGCCATGGGCGATAAGGGACTCAAAGAAGTCAGTAATCCCTCGGCGATTTTTCTGTCGCGCCATGATCAAGCGGTGGCGGGCAGCGTGATCATGGTAACGCGTGAGGGGACGCGCCCCTTGCTGGTGGAGGTGCAGACCCTGGTGGCGGAAAGTCATCTGTCCAATCCGCGCCGGGTGACGGTGGGCTTGGACCAAAACCGCTTATCAATGTTGCTGGCCGTGTTGCAGCGTCACGCCGGCATCGCTATGTACGATCAGGATGTATTCGTTAACGTGGTGGGCGGTGTGCGCATCACGGAGACCGGAGCGGATTTAGCGGTGTTGTTGGCGGCGTTGTCGAGTTTGCGTGACCGGCCGTTGCCCGCCGACTTGGTGGTATTCGGTGAAGTGGGCTTGGCCGGTGAGATTCGCCCCGTGCAGGGTGGAGTCGATCGTCTGCGCGAGGCAGCGAAACACGGATACAAACGCGCTATCGTACCCAAGGGGAATGTGCCTAAGCAGGCGCTCGCGGATATTGAAGTGATCGCCGTGCGGCGTTTGAACGAAGCTATCGAGGCACTATGAGATATGTGCGGACGTAAAATGATTGGTGAGAGATCGTGACGACCGGTGAATGTCTGGTTCCTGTCTGGCTAGTTACCGTGAATATGGATCAGAGCCGATAACTCGCGGTTGATGCGTTCCTCATCACCGAGATTGAGTTCCAGTAGGCGGCGCAAATGGGTCATGCTCTCAAGGTCGATATGGTCGCAACAAAAGCCCAGGCTGTCCTGGTTGGCATGGGCCAACGATGCATCCATGGTGATGGTGTATTGGTTACGATCATCGAGACTGACGATGAGATTGAAGTCGTCGCCCGGGTTGATGTCCCAGTCCGCGGGGCGCGCTACTAGAACGCCCTTCATGGAGATGTCCAATAAATCTGCGGTCCATTGCGCTTGATCCCGTACTATCGTGACCTTACCGCTGAACGGGATGCGCGAAAAGGCGCGCCTTTCCGATTGGCTATCACTTTGGTCCATGTTGATCCGTCCCATAGTTCGAACTCATCCCTTTCATGGTTTGCATAAATAGGTATCGGACACAATTCAAAATCTATAAAGATTTTAGCGCTGGCAACAGAATATCACTGGATCAGCAGGTGCTCCAGAATTCGCCGGTACTGAGCGGAGAGGTTGTCCAGGTCGGTGATGGCTACGCATTCATCGACTTTGTGGATCGTGGCATTTACAGGCCCTAATTCAATGACTTGTGCGCCAGTGGGCGCGATGAAACGCCCATCGGAGGTGCCGCCGCTGGTGGCCAACTGGGTCTCCAGTTCGCTGACGTCTTGAATCGCCGCCTTTGCGGACGCCACCAATTTCCCGGATTCGGTGAGGAAGGGTTCGCCGGAGAGGCGCCATTGCAGACTGTAGCGCAGTCCATGGCGATTGAGCAGCGTTTCGACCCGGCGCTGCAGGGTATCCTGGTCGAGCTCGGTGGAATAGCGGAAGTTGAAGGTTACCTCTACGTTGCCGGGGATGACGTTCTCCGCGCCGGTGCCGCCGTGGATGTTGGAGATTTGAAAGCTAGTGGGGGGGAAATAGGTGTTGCCTTGATCCCAGGTAATGGTGCACAGCTCAGCCAGCGCCGGCGCGACGCGGTGAATGGGATTATCGGCGAGGTGGGGATAGGCTACGTGGCCTTGGTTGCCATGAACGGTCAAGCGGCCGTTGAGAGAACCGCGTCGGCCGTTCTTCACCACGTCTCCGACTTGGTGGGAGCTGGTGGGCTCACCCACCACGCACCAGTCGATCTGTTCGCCGCGTGCGCTCAGTGTCTCCATGACCTTGACCGTGCCGTTGACCGCCGGTCCTTCCTCGTCGCTGGTCAGTAGGAATGCGATGGAGCCGCGGTGTTGCGGATAGTTTGCCACGAATGTCTCGCAGGCGGTGACCATGGCGGCCAGGCTGCCTTTCATGTCCGCCGCGCCGCGTCCGTACAGGTAACCGTCGCGGATTTCGGGCGCGAAGGGCGGCGATTGCCATTTTTCCAGCGGGCCGGGAGGGACGACGTCAGTGTGTCCGGCGAACACGAATAACGGTCCAGACGTACCGCGCCTGGCCCACAGGTTGGTGACTTCGCCGAAGGGTAGATGTTCGGCAATGAATCCCAGCTTTGTCAGGCGAGAGGTGATGATATCCTGACAGCCGCCGTCCTCCGGGGTGACCGATGGGTGGCGGATGAGCTCCATCGCCAGTTGAGTAGTGGGGGAAAGTTGGTCGGTCACGTTGGTTTCAATCTAATTGAGTAAGGTGGCGTAGTCTTCGGGCTTGAAGCCGACGTGTACGGTGTTGTCGATCTCCAGCACCGGGCGTTTGATGAGCGCCGGTTGG
>CAYWIQ010000060.1:0-4444 GCA_964458405.1 uncultured Chromatiaceae bacterium | reverse complement strand
GCTGATCTGGCTGCGGCGTGTTTCGTCTAGACCGCGCCAGGTGGTGCCGCGGCGGTTGAGCAGGGTCTCCCAGCCCAGCAATTTGGTCCAGCGCGCCAACTGTTTGTCATTGACGCCGTCGACCCGAAAATCATGGAAACGATAATCGATATCATGATCGTCCAGCCAGCGCCGCGCCTTTTTTACCGTATCGCAATTCTTGATGCCGTATAGGGTCGTCATCGTGCGTCACACTTTGTTTCTATTTAATACCATCACAATCGAACGATGGCGGCAATTGCCGTTGCAACATTTCACAATATTTCTCTCTTTGGTTCTAATGCAGATCCGGAAACATGTCGGTTTGCCTTAGATATTGCGCAGCAATTCGTTGATGCCCACCTTGCCGCGAGTCTTGGCATCCACTTGCTTGACGATCACCGCGCAATACAGGCTGTATTTGCCGTCCTTGGAGGGCAGGTTGCCTGAGACCACTACCGAGCCGGCGGGGATGCGCCCGTAGCTGATCTCGCCGGTCTCGCGGTTGTAGATGCGGGTACTTTGTCCGATGTACACGCCCATGGAGATTACCGAGCCCTCTTCAACGATCACGCCTTCCACGACTTCGGAACGCGCGCCGATGAAGCAGTCGTCTTCGATGATAGTGGGGCCTGCCTGCAGGGGTTCCAGCACACCGCCGATGCCGACACCGCCGGACAGGTGGACGTTTTTGCCGATCTGGGCGCAGGAGCCCACCGTGGCCCAGGTGTCCACCATGGTGCCGCTGTCGACATAGGCGCCGATGTTGACGTAGGACGGCATCAGTACCACGTTGGGCGAGATATAGGACCCTTTGCGCACCGCTGCCGGAGGAACTACCCGCACACCTGCAGCGCGGAAATCATTGGCAGCGTAACCGGCGTATTTCATGGGGACCTTGTCATAGTAATTGGTGTCACCACCGGCGATGACCTCGTTGTCGTTGATTCGGAACGACAGTAACACCGCCTTCTTCAGCCACTGATTGACCACCCAGGCCCCGTCTTGTTTTTCAGCCACCCGCGCCTTGCCGCTGTCCAGCATGGCGATGGCCTCGTTGACGGCGTAGCGCACATGGGGTTCGGCGGTGGCGGGCGTGATCTCGGTGCGGCGTTCGAAGGCCTCTTCGATGATGTTCTTGATGTCGCTCATGACAACTTCCTTTTTAATCTGATAGGTGAAGATTTTTGGGTACGGTGTGCATCACATACCGTGCCGTTTATGTGCTATTCAATAAAATTATATTCGATTCGTCGCGACATGGTCGGCTTGCCACGGCAAGATCCGTGGTGACAATTTTATGTCTCCATGCCCCGCCTCTAGGATCTTTTTGCCGCTGAGGCAGGCGCCTACTGTCGGTAATGATCGCGACGGGGGTGACATTATAACGGATATGGCATTCCTCGCGTGCCTACAGGCCGCGCACGAATTCGCGGATGCGCTCGGCAGCGTCGATACAGTCCTCCAGGGACGGGACCAGGGCGATACGTACCCGCATCTGCCCTGGATTGACCCCGTTATGATCGGTGCGCGATAGATAGCTGCCGGGCAGGATGGTGACATTCTGCTCGGCGTAGAGCCGCCGCGCGAATTGCTGATCATCGAAGTGGGTATACGGCCACAGATAAAAACCGGCGGCGGGGGCCTGGATATCCATTACCGGTTGCAAGATATCCAACATCGCCGCGAACTTCTGGGTGTAGAGGGCGCGGTTCTCCCGTACATGTTGTTCGTCTCCCCAGGCCTTGATGCTGGCCGCCTGGATAGGTGGTGGCATGGCGCAGCCGTGGTAGGTGCGGTAGCTGAGGAATTTTTGCAAAATCTCGGCATCGCCGGCGACGAATCCGGACCGCAATCCCGGGACATTGGAACGTTTCGACAGGCTATGGAACACCACGCAGGATCTGAAATCGTCACGGCCCATGGCCGCAGCAGCGGCCAGTAAACCGGTAGGGGGTGGGGAAGCTTCGTTATAGATTTCCGCATAGCACTCATCGGAGGCGATGATGAAACCGTGACGGTCGGCCAGTCTGATCAGCCGTTGCAGGGCCTGGTCATCCATCACCGCACCGCTGGGATTGCCGGGAGAGCATATATATACCAGTTGGGTGCGTTGCCAGACGTCGTCGGGGACGGCGTCGAAATCGGGGGTGAAGCCGCTATCCGCCAGGGTGCTGAGATACCACGGCTGGGCGCCGGCCAGCAGCGCTGCACCCTCGTAAATCTGGTAAAACGGGTTGGGCATGATGACCAATGGTTGGGTGTGGCGATCGATCACTGCCTGAGCGAAGGAGAACAAGGCCTCACGGGTGCCGTTGACCGGTAGAACATGGCGGTCGGGGTCGACAAGTTGGTCCGCCAGGGTGAAACGTTGCGTTAACCAGGTAGCGATGGCCTCGCGCAATTCCCGCGTTCCCTTGGTGGCGGGATAGCGGCTCAGACCATGGAGGTGGGCGATCAATTCCTCGGAGATGATGGCCGGGGTGGTGTGCTGCGGCTCACCCACGGACAAGGTGATGGCCGATTTATCCGCAGGCGGTGTGATACCTGCCTTGAGCGCCGCGAGCTTTTCGAAGGGGTAGGCCTGGAGTTTGAATAGATCGGGATTCATTGGGTCGAGCACGTCAATTCAGGTTATAGCAGGTCACCTTCATCTCTGCTTGCAGGAGATTGAGGTGGGTCAATGCATGCCATTGTCCGCTATCATAGCGGGTCGTTTGGGCCGCGGGCCCGCCCAGTATAGGACATCCCTTCATGTCATCCAAACATAACGCGGAGCTGCTCCCGGTCCTGGCCTTGCTGGCTACCGCCACTTTCTGGGGGTTGCTGTGGTATCCCATGCGTTGGTTGGCGGCGCATGGGGTACCAGGCCTTTGGGGTACCGGGATCTTATTCGCATCGGCCCTGGCCGTGGGGTTGCCGTTGTTGTGGCGTTACCGGGCTCAGATCCCCGCCCGTCCGGCGTTATTACTGGGATTAATGGCCGCCAACGGCTGGTGTAATACCGCTTTTATTCTGGCGGTGTTGGACGGCCAGGTGGTGCGGGTGGTGTTGTTGTTCTATTTGTCACCGATCTGGGCGGTCCTGCTGGCCCGGCTGTTGTTGGGTGAGCGTATGCCATCCTTGGCATGGATCACCTTGACGCTGGCCATGGGCGGCGCGTTGATCATTTTGTGGCAGCCGTCGCTGGGGATGCCGTGGCCGCGCGATCATTCCGACTGGCTGGCGATCTCGTCGGGTCTGGGTTTTGCCTGTTCCAATGTCCTGATCCGTATGGGCCATGAATTGGCTGTTGGTCTCAAGGTGGTGGTCGCCTGGTTGGGGGTGACGGTGTTGGCGGGACTGTTGTTGTTGGGCGGTTTCGGCGGTGAGATCGAGTGGCACGTGCTGCCGGTGTTGGTGGCGGTAGCGGTGGGTGTGGTGGGTATCGTTATGATGAGTGTATGTTTGGTGTTCGGTGTGAGCCGCATGCCGGTGCACCGTTCGGCGGTGATCCTATTGTTCGAGGTGATGGTCGGTGCGGTATCGGCGCAGTTATTGGCGCATGAGGCGCTGGGTTTGCGTGAGTGGCTGGGCGGTGCGTTGATCCTGGGCGCGGCTTGGATTGCCAGCCGGCAACAAATGCAAGCGTAAAAGGCTGTTTGGAGTTAAGCGTGACGGCGGCGCCGGTTTGCCAATGCAATTAGTACTAATACCGTGACGGCGCCGCCGATGGCGCCATAGAGGTGGGCGTCGACGATGACCGTGCCGCCGGCGATCTCCGCCGACCCCGGCATGCTGCCTTCCAATTGTTCCCAGGCGATCTTGGCGATAAACAGGGTGAGCAGTAACCAATCGCTGCGGTTGCCGGCGTAAAGCGCACTTATTACCCCGGCGGCGAACAGGCCGTGCAACAGCCCGGACAGGCCGACGTACCACTGCAGGGTGGGATCGAAGGCCAGCAGGCCGCCGCCCACTGCAGCGGCGCTCAGCGCCGTGACGATGACCCAGCTACGGGTGGTAAGGGCAGGGTGGAATAACAGCCAAACCAGGATCAGACCGGCCAGGTTGAGTAACAGGTGCGGCCAGCCCAGGTGCACGATGTTGCCGGTGATGATCCGCCACCACTGTCCGTGGAGGATCTCACCGCGGTCATAACGCAACCATTCGGTGGCGCGGGTGCCCAAAATGGCGCACAGGGTGGACAAGGCCACCAGGATCAGGGGCAGGGCGTGGGTGACTAACGGGGTTTTTACGGTTGATGGTCTGGCCGTGGCATCGCTGTCGGGTGGGGAGGTCATGCCTGACTGCTCAGCGATTTTGTTTCGGGGTGTCGAGGTAGCGCGCGATGCTTTGTCGCAGGCATTCGAACTGCGACTCTGCGGTGAGGGGGCTGTTGTCCTTGTCGGTGATGAAGAACACGTCCTCAACCCGTGCGCCGAAGGTA
>CAYWIQ010000059.1:0-9679 GCA_964458405.1 uncultured Chromatiaceae bacterium | reverse complement strand
GGCCCTGGCGGAAAACGGCAAGGTGATCGTCACCGGCTGCCTGGGCGCCAAGGGCGACATCGTCAAAGAGACCCACCCCAAGGTATTAGCGGTTACCGGCCCCCATGCTTTACAGGAGGTCATGCAGGCGGTGCACCGCCACCTGCCGCCGGCCCACGATCCCTATACCAGCCTGATCCCGCCGCAGGGCATCAAGCTTACCCCGCGCCACTATGCCTATTTGAAGATCTCCGAAGGCTGCAATCATCGCTGCAGCTTTTGCATCATTCCGTCGCTGCGCGGCGATCTGGTGAGCCGTCCCGTCGGCGAGGTCATGCAGGAAGCGGAAAATCTGGTCAAGGCCGGCGTAAAAGAATTGCTGGTCATCTCCCAGGACACCAGCGCTTATGGTGTCGACCTGCGTTACCGTGCCGGCTTTTGGGGCGGCCGGCCGCTCAAGACCCGTTTCACCGACCTGGCCCGTGCCTTGGGTGAACTGGGGATATGGGTGCGGCTGCACTATGTCTATCCCTACCCCCATGTGGATGAGGTGATCCCGTTTATGACCGAGGGTAAGATCCTGCCCTATCTGGACATCCCCTTCCAACACGCCAGCCCGCGCGTCCTCAAGGCCATGCGCCGTCCCGCTGCCGCCGAGAACACCCTGGCGCGGATCGAGCAATGGCGGCGGGACTGCCCCGAGATCAGCGTGCGCAGCACCTTCATCGTCGGCTTTCCCGGCGAGAGCGAAGACGATTTCCAGCTGTTGCTGGATTTTCTGGAGGAAGCACGTCTCGACCGCGTCGGCTGCTTTACCTACTCACCGGTGGCGGGGGCCGCCGCCAATGCCCTGGCCGGCCCGGTAGCTGAAGATATCAAACAGGAGCGCCTGCAACGCTTCATGAACGCCCAGGCGACCATCAGCGCCGCCAAACTGCAACAACGCATCGGTCGGCGCATGACGGTATTGGTGGACGAGGTCAGTGACGAGGGCGTCATCGCCCGTAGTTACGCCGACGCGCCGGATATCGACGGCCTGGTATTGATCAAGGAATGCGCGCCAATAAGACCCGGCCAGTTCATGGAAGTGGAGATCACCGCGGCCGATGAACACGATCTCTACGCCCGACAGGTGCAGGGCGCTTGAACGCCACGCTGCGTGCACAGCACCTGACGGACGAAACAGCCTTCAGCAATAGTTCATGGCGTATTCGTGTTCGTCCGACACACGATGCAGCTTTTGATGTTCGCTTTGACGGCGAAATTCGTTGATCAACGCCGTCAGTTTCGCCTGGGTGTGATCGCCGGGGTTATGAACGAAATGGGCGGTATGGCGATAGAGCTCGTGCCTCCACCAGTCGACGCTATATTCTTGTTTCATAATCCTTCTCCTCATGACAGAAATTCACTCATGATATGCAGGATCTATTCAACCGTTTTTTTATGACAGTTTTATAACAATTATGTGAAGCTATCATGACCCGCATAGCTCATGTCACGCCCGCTGAACGGACATTGGAACCGCAATCCCACCGCCTCCAACTGCAGCCCTTCGCGATTCTTGTTGCCGGTACCGTAGCGGGGATCGCCCATCACACCATGGCCGATCATGGCGAAATGACGGCGAATCTGATGCCGGCGACCGGTGGCGATCTCAACCTCCAGACGGGCAATGTCCGCGGCATGATCGTAGGCGCTAACCTTATAGCGGGTCAGCGCCGGCTTGCCGTCCAATGCTAAATCAATCTCACCTTGCGGCGGCGTCACCTCGCCACGCACAGTCACTTGGTAACGCTTGATAATGCGATGCTCACGAAATAACTGCGACAAGCGCGCCGCCGCACGCCCGTCATGGGCGATGAGCATCAGGCCGGCGGCCTCGCGGTCCAGGCGATGTACAAGATACGCCTGCCGGCGGGGATTGAAATGATTTTCCACTTGGCGCAGCACCGAACAATGATCGCCGTATTCCGAGCCTTGAGACATCAAGCCCGCCGGCTTGAACCATACGCTGTAACGACGTTGATCATCGATACAACGAGCCGCGGGCGGATCGATGCGCAACAAGGCTTCGTCATAATAAAATTCCACGATATCCCCGCAACGCAACTCGCTAGCGGCACGGCGCAAACGACGTCGTTTTCCACCTCGCCTAGCTAGCCAGACCGCCCCCTTGGTCATGGCATCCTTGATCTTGACCTTGGACAAACCGGCGTGTTCGGCCAAGTAATCGCTGCATGTTTGCGCGATATCCGTCTCGATGGTGTGTTTGAGGGAAAAGCGTTGCGGCGTGTTCATCATACAACGGCGTTTACGGGATGCATGGCGTAGCCGGCATTGAAATCCTCGCTGAGAACCTTAATATCACTCGTGTTGTCCCATGCATTAACAAAAGGT
Source organism: uncultured Chromatiaceae bacterium (assembly GCA_964458405.1). Classification (GTDB taxonomy): domain Bacteria; phylum Pseudomonadota; class Gammaproteobacteria; order DRLM01; family DRLM01; genus JARRQJ01. Next base: position 7,303 of record CAYWIQ010000059.1, on the reverse strand, counting down.
AACCGCCATGACTGAATCCTCGTTGGCATTCGACGCCACCGCCGACAATTTTGACACAACCGTCCTGGAGAAATCCCGCCAAACCTTGGTGGTGGTGGATTTCTGGGCCGATTGGTGCGGGCCGTGCCGGGTGTTGATACCGTTACTGCACAAGCTGGTGGATGACTATCAGGGCAAATTCGTACTGGCCAAGGTCGACACCGACCGGCAACAGGAATTGGCCTCGCGCTGGGGAGTCCGCAGCCTGCCCACCGTCAAATTTTTCAAGGACGGCAAGGTCGTCGATGAATTTCTCGGCGCGCAACCGGAGTCGGTCATTCGTGACATCATCGAAAAATATCTGCCGCGCGAATCCGACACCCTGCGCACCGAAGCACGCACCGCCCTCGCCAACGGCGACACCGCCCGGGCCTTGACCTTGTTGCAGGAGGCCCTGGCCCTGGAGCCTGAACGGTTGGAGATCAAACTCGATCTGGGTGACGCCCTGCTGCAGGCCGGCGACATAAAGGAAGTGGAAAAGATTCTTGAATTCCTGCCCTTGCCTCAACGGGAAGAAGAGTCGGTCAAAGCGCTGGCGGCGAAAATCGAACTGGCGCGCGCCCAGCAATCGGCCCCGCCCCTGGTCGAGGTGGAACAGCGCGTCGCGGCTCATCCCGACGATCTGGCGGCCAGGCATATGCTGGGCGCGGAATACGCCGCTCAGGGCGACTACGCCGCCGCCCTGGAACAATTCTTAGAGATTATGAAACGCGACCGCCGCTTCGATGAAGACGCCGGCCGCCGCGGTCTGCTCAATGTCTTCAAGCTTCTGGGCGACGACCATGAGCTGGTAAAACAATTTCGGCGCAAGATGGCACCGCTGCTTTATTGAAGTTCGTCCAACGCTCGCTGCAACGCCGCACAGCTCTCCGCGCCGTAACACACCAGTTGTACCTTGTGAATCCGCGGCTCGTTTTCGAGGTATTGCTTGACGGTGGCGGTCGCGATCCGCGCCGCCTCCTGTAACGGGTAGCCGTAGACCCCGCAGCTGATGGCGGGAAAGGCGATGGTCTCAATGCCGTTTTCCGCCGCGAGCCTCAGTGCTTGACGGTAACAGGAGGCCAACAACGCCGCCTCGTCGTGGCCGCCGCCGCGCCATACCGGCCCCACGGTGTGGATCACGTAACGTGCCGCCAGCCGATAGCCCTTGGTGAGCTTGGCCTGACCGGTATCGCACCCCCCCAGGGTACGGCATTCCGCCAGCAATTCGGGACCTGCCGCGCGGTGAATTGCACCGTCCACACCACCGCCGCCTAACAGGGAATGATTAGCGGCGTTGACGATGGCATCCACCGCCAGGCGGGTGATATCGCCCTCAATGACTTCGATGTGATCATTCACGTTCCCGGCCTCGTCGCCAAGATTGCGGCGCCCATCCGCATCGCGGCGGAGCTATTGATACCCAAGCTTTTATAAACTAAAGAAGCACAACCGGCCGCGCACCCCGCGGCGCGGTTAGAGATTTTTCTCTTGCTCCATATAAAAAGGCCAGGCTCGTGACGAGCCCGGCCTTTTTTGATCCGTCGGCGCAGTACGCCGCTATCAATAGTTTATGTCCACCGCGACCAAATGCTTTGCGCGGTTTTCATAACTCACCATGACCTGGCCTTGGGCGTGCTCCGCGTTGCTCAACATCTTGCGGTCCGCGGAAAATACGATGGGTTTATTGGTTTCGGCGTCAATGATAGTAAAGGTGCCCGCCACCTGATCGACCTTGGTCACCACGCCTACATGTTTATGATCGCCGGCCATCTTGCAGGCCCATCCCGTGGCGCTCACCGACATCAAAACAGCGGTCGCCAGAATAGGCATCAGAATTTTACGTCGCATCACGGCATCCTCCTCAACAATTGTGACCCTGTATTCGACCACGATTCTAACCGATCGTTGCCTTAAAATTCACCCGTTGTAAGAGCATAAGCCTATATTTGAAAAGGTATTTAGTAAATGGGGACAGATCTTCACAGAGGACCCACCGTCACCGCCCGCCCAAAAAACCTTTAAATCATTGCCTTACAGCATCTCCGGCAAGGGCGACACGCCCCTCCCTGACAATCACCAATCGGTGTTCCACCTCTAGAGCGCGGGCCAAGTGTTGCCTTTACTCCCATCCCCCAACGACCGATACAGAGGAATACCTCAAGCCGAGGCATCATGACTATGAATAATCGCCGTAAAACACTACTGGTTAACGCCGTCGAGCAGCGCCGTTTCATTATGGGCGCCGTACTCACGGCGATCATCTTGATCAATCTCTCAATCATACTCGCCGTAATCTTCAAACCCATGCTGCTGGGGGCGATCGAGATGAGGCACCTCATGTTCCTCGCCGGCATAGAGGTAATCACCGTAATAGGCATCGGTTATGTGAGCTTGATTCTCAGCCATAGGATCGCCGGACCGGCTTACGCATTAGCCCGAGACTTGAAACGGATGGCGGACGGCGATCTCACGGTGGAAATCCGTCTCCGCAAGGGCGATTTCAACATAGAGGCGGCGGAGGCGCTCAATTTTACAGCCGAGGTACTCCGCACTAGAATGAAGGCCATTAAGCTGGAGCTGGCCAAACTGGAGACGAGACGCGATATCGATGAAACCACGCGCCAAAGCGTTGAGCAACTCCTTCATGACGTCGCCTACTTTAAGACGGAACCCAGCTTTAGCGCGACCCAAATCGTCAATGAGGACCCACAACAGCGGTGGGACATGCTAGGACAGATAAATAAAACTTAGATACGGGGGTAACCAAGTGACAACCCAGCGCGGTTTTACGCTGCTTGAGATATTAATCGCGCTGAGCATCGTTAGCATCTTGGCAATGGTGGCAGTACCCATGTATCTGGATTACGAAGTGCGTGCCAGAATCAGCGAGGGATTCTCCCTGGTGGAACCGGTCAAGAATATGGTTATCGAATACCATGCGACCAATGGTACCTGGCCAAGCTCAAATGCCGAAGCCGCAGTAGATGCACCCACCAGTTTTCATTCAGATTATGTCGACAACATCAGTGTTTCGGCCAATGCCGGCGGTGCGGCGATCACCATCACCTATCGCATCCCCACGCTCGGCCCCAACAATACCATTGTCCTCACTGCAACCGATAACGGCAATGGAACTGAATGGTCATGCAAACAAGGGACCGTGCTCAATAAATTTCGTCCTACCCATTGCAAGTCGTAATACCCGATCAACCTGCAATATCGTCGGTCCCGAGGGGACAACTCACTCCGGTGCCTCCCAAGCCGCAATAGCCTTGAGGATTCTTGGCCAGATATTGCTGATGATAGCTCTCCGCATAATAAAACTCGGGAGCGGAGATGATCTCAGTCGTAACTTCACCATAGCCTGCTGCGCGCAGCGACCGCTGATATGTATCTCTGGCGGCCAAGGCCAGTGACCGTTGTTGCGGTGTAAATGTATAGATGGCGGAGCGATATTGAGTACCTACATCATTACCTTGGCGCATGCCTTGGGTAGGGTCATGGGCCTCCCAAAAAATCTTCAACAGCCTTTCATAATCGCATGCGGCAGGATCGTAAACCACGCGCACCACTTCATTGTGGCCGGTCAGCCCGCTACAGACCTCTTGATAGGTCGGGTTAGGCGTATAACCGCCTGCATAACCCACGGCGGTGGAAAATACCCCCGCTGTTTGCCAAAAACAACGCTCCGCGCCCCAAAAGCAGCCCATGCCGAACATCGCCGTCTCCAATCCCGAAGGGAAAGGGGGTTGCAGCGGGTTATCGTTAACGAAGTGCCGTTCCGGCACCTGCATCTTCTCACTCCGACCCGGCAGCGCCTGCCCCGGGCCGGGCATCCGGCTCTTCCGATGCATGTCGAACATTAGAACCTCCGGTAAAACATGGCGGTGTGCGGTAGCCGTCTGCCGCGGCAATGGTATGCAATCCAGCCTTTAACGGCGTCTCTATGTCACCGTGATGCGGATACCATCGCTGGCCGACAAAATATATGCGGCCGGGCACCCACCATGATACAGCCACATGCCCCTAACAGGTCGATGCAACTTAATCCGGGTAATGCCCGCAATGGGGCCAGCCCCATCTTTCATGCAAAGGAATGTCATGCTGCCTATCCGCTATGACTTAATGTCGCGCCGTGCAAGAACAACTTGCAGATAGAATCTAGGGAGGAAAATGCGGCGGCGGTCCATACCGTTACCGGGGACCGCCGAACCAGGTCTGGAATTAACCCGCGATATAGATGGCGTAAACGGATATAGCCGCCAAGCCTATGCCTAAGGCGGTACTAACAAAACCTGCAACCGGCATACAAGCCGTGCCCGCTACCATTGATGTCAGCACCAGTGGAATGTTCTTCTTTTTCGCAGTCATATCTATCCCTCGTAAAATTGGGCCAATAAAAATTGATTTGATTTAGGCTCTACCTGCTGAGGGCAGGAATGTTCAACATTCCAATTAGTTATTGCATCCAACTCACCCCGCCCAAGAGTCGAAGCGTAGTCAAAACACGCTGTAAAAGCAACCCGACCAATCGAGCCCGAACATCTGGCCATCGGCCAATTGGGAGTGAATCTTTAACCTAGGCTCCCTAACCGGCTAATCACCTTAAAAATTATCGCCCATTAAACGCACATATGGTGACAGAAGGAAGATGACTGGCTTATAGTGAGCCCTCGCCATTGCAGGCAAATGGCACATAAAGTCCCAGGTTATTTACCAAACACTAAGGAGAGAAGCAATGAAAGGCAAATACCTGTTATTAGCCCCGGTTTTAATCGGCTGGATGCTGCTTTCCAGCCCAGCAGCAATGGCCAGCACCGCGATACAGGAAATTGTGAACATCATCCTCACGGTTCATCACTATCCCAGCGACTCGGAAAAGGCGACGTTACAGAAGATCATCGACGACGGCTCGACGTCCAAAGATGAGCGCACCATCGCCTCCGCCCTGATGAACATGCGCCATACGGTCACCGACTTCGACAAGGCCAAGCTCCTGTCCATAGCCAACGATGGCACCGCTCCCGTAGCCGACCGCAAGGTTGCAGACATCCTCGCCCATATTCACCACAAGGCCAGCAGCGAGGACAAACAAGAATTGGAAAAGCTCAAAAATTAAGGCATCGGTTTTATTGGAACCGGCTGTGCCGACCGCTTTGGTCGGACAGCCGATACCGAACCGGATAGACATGTTTACAGCCGCTTGAGGATCCGCTCGTAACCCGTCTTGATCTCTTCGGCAAGCAGCTTAGCCGCCTCGAATACGTCACTGGACACCGCCTGCGTCTCGCTGCCTACCGACTTCGCCTTGGCCCGGAGGTGCTCCAGTTTCTGTTCCAGCGCCTCCCACTCCTCCTTGGCCTCCGCCTTGCCCAAATGCAGCTGCACCTTGATCGCGTCGCGTTGTTGTTTAAGGCTGTCTATCAAGGCCTCTATATCATGCAACGATTCCGTCATCACTATCTCCTTCAATATTAATCACCGCCACAAACCATCATACCCACTCCGGGCCGATATGTTGCCTTTATATATTAATTTTACCCCAACCCGCGTGAAGATAGAGGCACGGTCACATTCATTCCGCCCGCCCACCGGCCGGCAGCAGCGCCCCCTCCTTATGGGCCTCCTGCGCCGGCAAGGACTTCATCCTTTCCCAGATATTCTCGGCAAACCCGACGCCGACCTCATCGTAATAATAATAGGCCACGTCAGCACCGGCCTCGATGATCTCCTTGACCTCCTCGGGAAACAGCGCGGTGGCACAGATCAGCCCCTTGTAACCGGCCAAACGCAACTGCCGCGACGCGATGGTATTGGCCTCACGATCGGGTATGGCCAGCATGATGGCGCGCACCCCGCTCAGATCGATGTTTTGCCATAACCCGGGATCCTCGGCATCGGCATACAACACCCGCCGGCCCTTGCGCTTGTGTTCCTCAACTTTACCCGGATCGGAATCCAATCCCACCACGCGCTGCTTGCGCTGGGAAAAAAAGCGATAGGCGCCCGCCCCGACGCGCCCCATGCCCATAATAAACACAATTGGGTAAACGACAATCAACGGCTTATAGTGCCGGTGGCGCTGTGGCGCTTAGAAACGCAAAAGACCATGCTCCAAGGCGCGATACAAATTGTGGGCGTAGCGATTGAGCGGCGCCGCGATGGCGAAGGACAAGGCGACCGCCACCGCCAACATCACCAACCACTCGGCGTCGAGCAAGCCATTCTTCACCGCGAGATTGGCGACGATCAAACCGAATTCACTGTAGGTGGCCAGACTGAGCCCCGCCAAGAACGCGGTGCGCGCCCGCAGACGAAACAGCGTCAATATTAGAAAAAACAAAACGGCCTTGACCGGCAACAATAAGGCCAACAACACCGCCAAACCCAAGGTATCCAGGGACGGCACGCCGGCCATGCCGATCTGAAGAAAGAAACCGATCAGGAACACCTCTTTCAAGCCCCACAAGGCATTGGACATCTCGGTGGAACGGCGATGGCTGGCGATCACCGCCCCCATCACCAGGGCGCCCAACTCCGGACTGAGCCCCACTATTTCGAATCCCGCACCTCCTACCGCAATCGCCAATACCAGGCCATAGAGCAGCAGCAATTCACCGTGGCCACAGCGCTCCATAATATTCCAGAACACCTTGCGCAGCAGCGGCAAGGCCAAAACCGTCAACGCCCACGGCGAGGGAACATGGCCGCCGGCGCCGGCCAGCAACGCCACCGCAACGATGTCCTGCACCACCAAGACACCAATGGCCACGCGACCGTGGAAGGCGCGCAGTTCCTTCTTCTCTTCCAAGACCTTGGCGGCCACCACGGTACTGGAAAACGATACCGCCAGGGTAATCAACGTCGCGGTCTCCACACGCATGCCCAGGACCCAATGCAGGACCGGCCCGATCAACACCGCCACCAAAACCATGTGAAAAAGCGCCCCCCCCCATACCTCGGGACGCACCAGGCTCTTCCAACGTAATTTTAGACCGACGGTGAACAACAGCAGCAACACCCCGGCATGGGCCAGCTTAGCCAGCATCTCCCCGCCGGACACGCCAAAGGCGCTAAGGACAAATCCCGCCACCAAATAGCCGATCAATGGCGGCAGCCCCAAAGGCCGCACCAAGAATCCAAGTGCGAAGGCAAAAGATATCCAGACCGCTTCCATGTCTTGTATCACTTATAGTTAATTATGATTTCTGCGACGCCGTCATTTATCTTGTCGAGCCCCGCCCCCAAAATCTTAAGCAGCACCGGCAGATTGCACGCAGAC
>CAYWIQ010000058.1:0-9732 GCA_964458405.1 uncultured Chromatiaceae bacterium | reverse complement strand
CGCCCTTGATGAAGCGGTCCGGCAGGAACATCTCCTTGACCGGGTCGTAGAACTGTTCGATGGTGCGCGACTCGATCAAGCCGGCTTGCTTGAGCTTGGTGTAGATATCTTCGGCGTAATGGCGGGTCTCGTCGGAATGAGTCGAATAGTAGTTGTCGAAACCGATGTGGAAGCCGGCGAAGTCGCGCTGATGTTCTTCACTCATGCGCGCGATCAGCTGTTCCGGGGTGATGCCTTCCTTTTCGGCGCGCAGCATGATGGGCGTGCCGTGGGTATCGTCGGCGCACACGTAATGGCACTGGCGGCCCTGCATCTTCTGAAAGCGCACCCAGATATCGGTCTGGATGTATTCCACCAAGTGGCCAAGATGGAGGGGGCCGTTGGCGTAGGGCAGGGCGCTGGTGACGAGGATTTTTCGAGTCTTTTCCATTTGAGATTCAACCGCTTCGATTAGTGTAAGCCATCACGGGGCAGGGATTATAGTATGTCGCGCCCCGAGTTCGAGAATTTTTTGCATGAAAATCCGCGGCCGTTGCCGTGAGCGCGGCGTGGCTTCGTCATAATTGTGTAAAATACACCCCCATTTTCCAAAGGGGGACTCCCCCGTAGTTATATGGAAGGCTTTATGTCCGAGATATCGCAATTGCAGGTTGAGGTGGCGCTCAAGGGGTATACCGACCCTTATCTGAAACAGGATCTGGTTACGGCCAAGGCGGTGAAGGATATCGCTGTTGACGGCGGTGCGGTGACGGTGAACGTGGTGCTGGGTTATCCGGCCAAGGGCTTCGCCGATCAGGTGGCGGCGGACTTGACCGAGCGGGTGAAGGCCATCGACGGCGTGAGCACGGCGACGGTCAACGTCTCCTGGGAGATCACCACCCACGCGGTGCAGAAGGGGGTGACGCCGCTCAAGCACGTCAAGAATGTCATCGCCGTGGCCTCGGGCAAGGGCGGCGTCGGCAAGTCCACCACCGCGGTCAATCTGGCGCTGGCCCTGGCCGCCGAGGGGGCTAAGGTCGGCATCCTGGACGCGGACATCTACGGCCCCAGTCAGCCGCGCATGTTAGGCGCGCAGCAGCGTCCGGAGAGCGCGGATGGGAAGTCCATGGAGCCGGTCGCGGCCTACGGCCTGCAGTCCATGTCCGTCGGTTATCTGGTCGATGAGGAAGCCCCCATGATCTGGCGCGGTCCCATGGTGACCCAGGCGCTGCAACAATTGCTCAACGAGACCAACTGGCGCGATATCGATTACTTGGTGGTGGATCTACCACCGGGTACCGGTGATATTCAACTCACATTGTCGCAGCGCATCCCGGTGAGTGGCGCGGTGATCGTCACCACCCCCCAGGACATTGCCCTCCTGGACGCGCGCAAGGGACTCAAGATGTTCGAGAAGGTGGAGGTGCCGGTGCTGGGTATCGTGGAGAACATGAGCATCCACATCTGCAGCCAGTGCGGTCATGCCGAACATATCTTCGGCGCCGGCGGCGGCGAGGCCATGGCCAAGCAATACGGCGTAGCCTTCCTGGGGGCCTTGCCGTTGGACATCCATATTCGCGAGGACGCGGACGGCGGGCGGCCCAGCGTGGTGTCCGATCCGGACAGCGCCGTGTCCAAGATCTACCGCGATATCGCCCGCCGGGTGGCGGCGGCCCTGGCGTTGCGGGCTAGGGACTTCAGCCACAAATTCCCCAATATCGTGATTCAGAATACCTGAGGACAGCCTGGCGGATGCCAGTGAAAAGAAAGGCGTATATGAGCATCAAGTCGGATAAATGGATACGGCGCATGGCGGAGCAGCACGGCATGATAGAGCCCTTCGAGCCGCGCCAGGTGCGCGAGACGGGCGGCGAACGGGTGATCTCATTCGGCACCTCGAGCTACGGCTACGATATTCGTTGCGCCGATGAATTCAAGATCTTCACCAATATCAATTCGGCGGTGGTCGACCCCAAGAATTTCGACGCCAACAGCTTCGTCGACATCAAGTCAGATGTATGCATCATCCCGCCGAACTCCTTCGCCTTGGCGCGTACCGTGGAATATTTGCGCATCCCCCGCAGCGTGCTCACCATCTGTCTGGGGAAATCCACCTATGCCCGCTGCGGGATCATCGTCAACGTCACCCCGCTGGAGCCGGATTGGGAGGGCCACGTTACCCTGGAGTTCTCCAACACCACCCCACTGCCCGCCAAGATCTACGCCAATGAGGGCGTGGCCCAGGTGATCTTTCTCGAATCGGATGAGGAGTGCGAGACATCTTATGGCGACCGTGGTGGCAAGTATCAAGGGCAGCGAGGGGTGACCTTGCCAAAAACATAATACTAAACAATATGTTGATGATAGAATGGTGCTGGTCCGGCAGGGAGGTATTCAGGAGGAGGCGCCAGAGATTCTTAACTGAATATTTCCTCGCTTTTGTAAGTCGCCGGCGCGGGCGTATAGTCTGAACGATAACCGGTGTAATCTGTCTCATTTATAGCGCTCAAGCGCCGGGTTCCTATAGGAATTTTTACGGTAACTTAGCCGCAAAGACAGGCGGAGATGTTGCCGTGGCCAACGAGCGGGTCGAGGCGGTCGGGTCGGGTATGCAGGTAGCGGAAGGTGCTCTAGCAAAATAATATGGCGATACTTAAGTTGAAGGCGAAGCTGACTTTTGTTGCCGTGGCGGCCCTCGTTGTGTGCAGCGCTTGTAGCAAGGACCACGGGTCCAATCCCACCCGTCCTACGGCTCAATACCCCATTTCTGTAGCCGTTCAGGGTGTTAAAGGTTCTGGATTTACGCTGCAGAATAACGGCGGAGACACTATAAAGGTTACTGGCGATAAGGACTACACTTTCAATACTAAGATACCGACCGGTGGAGTTTACGACGTTACTGTCCTCACCCAGCCTACCCGGCCGACTCAAACCTGTACCGTGACCAACGGCAGTGGCGTTGTTGACGCAAAGAAAGTTAAGGTAGTCGCATCGTGCACCACCAACACATATACCCTCGGCGGCACCGTTAGCGGACTCGTTGGACAAGTGACCTTACAAGATGTAGTAAATACCGCCTTCACTTTTAAGATCCAAGATAAGTTGATTATTGATACACCCGGATCGTTCACATTCCCCTCCGCACTTAAGGATCGGACTCTCTATGCTATTTCGGTAAACCGACAACCCACTGCGCAAACCTGTTCGGTTGTCAGTTTTGCTGCCGGAGCCTTGGATGGGGCAGATGTCAGTAATGCCGTAGTTAAATGCGTAGACAATACCCCAACCGTTTCCGTGGCGAACGTCAGCGTCGTAGAAGGGGATGCCGGGACCAACTATCTGGTATTTGCCGTCAATCTCTCACAGTTGGCGCGTTATGACATTACGGTCGATTATGCGACTTCCGATGGCACTGCGACTCTTTCGAATGGCGATTACACCGCGACCAGTGGTACGTTAACCATCCCCGCCGGTACCAGCAGCGGCACGGTAACGGTACCGGTGGTGGGTGATAAGAATCCGGAAAAGAACGAAACCCTGACCTTAACGCTCTCCAATGCGACAATGCTCGCTAGTACCCCTACGAGCCTAGCCCTTGCCGGCACAGGGACGGCGACTGGTACCATCTACAACGACGATGGTGGGATACTCAACGATACCGGGATCACCGGCTGCGCCAATGGGAACACCAATGGTCTGTCGTGCAATAGTATAGCGGACGGTACCAATACCTATCCGGGACAGGACGCGGAATTCGGGCGTGATTATACCGATAATAACAATGCGGACGGTCACGCCGGTTTTTCGTTCGCTAATATCGACGCCAACGGCGCCTCGACCACGGCCTGCGTCAAGGATTTAACCACCAATCTCACTTGGGAGTCGAAGACCACCACAGTGGGTGGGATCCATTATCAGGGCGCAACCTATAGCTGGTATGACCCCGATGGGACCGTCAACGGCGGAGAACCGGGCACCGCGAATGCGGGAAATACCTGCAGCTTGACGTCATGCGATACGGCATCGTTGGTGACGGCGGTGAACGCCGATGCCTTGTGCGGCTATCAGGACTGGCGGTTACCGACCGTGGAAGAATTATCCAATCTGATCGACAGCAGCCAGTCAGCCGCGCCGACCATCGATGTTTCCTGGTTCCCAAATACGGCAGGGGATATCTATTGGACCTCGTCGACGTATGCCAGCTACGCGTTGTATGCATGGGGTGTGAATTTTGCCGACGGTACTGTTATGGGTGGCACTCTCCGAAAGCAGGATCCCCGTCGGGTGCGCTTGGTGCGCGGGCCATGAGTCGTATACCGCTACCGCAGGGTTATGTGAGCGTGGAGACGGGGTGGTTTGCTGAACATGCTGCTTCCCGGCGATCAAACTCGATAGAGGAGACGGTAGATGTCTAGTAAGCGCTTGGGAAGTATATTGGCGCTGGTGCTGGGTTTCGTGGGAATGCCGGCCATGGCGGCCCAGAATTGCAACGCCGCTGTTGCGGAGGAGGCGCCGGTCAGCCGTTATATCGAGCCGGGTGAGGGTAAGGAGCAATGCTGGGGTGCGAATAACTACGGTCAACTGGGAAACGGAACGACGACCGAATCCCATACGCCGGTAAACGTAGTCGATATACATGCCGCCATGGTGCTCGATGCGGGCGATTCCCATAGTTGCGTATTGCTCTATGACGGGTCGGTGAAGTGCTGGGGTTTCAACGGTAATGGTCAATTGGGTATTGGCTCCACCACCGATTCCCTGATTCCAGTCACGGCAAACACTACCAGCGGGTTAACCGTGGCCGGACTTGCGGTGGGAGGCGAGCACACCTGTGCCAGGCTCTCCGACAACAGTCTTGAGTGTTGGGGGTTGAACCACAATGGTCAGCTCGGAACCGGAAACAACACCGATGCTTCAACGCCCGTTGCGGTTCAAACAATTACCACTGCCACTGCCGTCGCCGCGGGTGGCTCCCACAGTTGTGCGATACTCGCCGATAGCAGCGTGTGGTGCTGGGGTCTGAATGCCAGCGGCCAGGTGGGGGTAGGTAGTACCACGGATGCGTGGGCACCACTGCAGGTGCTGGGCATCGACGGCGCCACAAACTCCACCTCCGCGATAGCTATCGCGGCGGGCGGTGCCCACAGTTGCGCGGTTCTTGATAACGGCCATGTGGATTGCTGGGGTTCAAATACCAGCGGCCAGTTGGGACAAAATTGTTCCTCTGATCACTGCACCACGCCCGTCGATGTCGGCGGTGGCATAGGCACCGCGACGGCGGTTGCTGCTGGGGTCGGCCACAGCTGTGCGCTGCTCTCGGATCATACAGTAAAGTGCTGGGGTCTCAACGCCGATGGGCAACTGGGTAACGGCACCACCACTAATTCGTCTGCTCCCGTCGCCGTGAGCGGTATAGACGGTGTGAATACAAAAGCCTTAGCGATCGCGGTGGGTGGATCTCATAGTTGCGCACTCCTGTCCGACGGCAATGTGGAATGCTGGGGGCTTAATGCCAATGGTCAGTTAGGTGACGCCAGCGTCACCAGCTCCAGTACGCCGATTGTTATCAGTAAGATCAATGGTAACGCCTCTGCGATTGCGGCGGGCAGCCGCCTGAGTTGCGCGCGCCTGTCCACCGGGACGGGAACGTTGCTCGATACCGGCACCGGTCTGATGTGGAAGCGCTGTTCCGAAGGACAGAGTTGGGATCTTGTCAAAGAGGCCTGTGTGAACAACGCCGCGACCTATACTTGGCAGAGTGCCCTGCAGCGCGCCAATAATGTCGACGCGGGCACCGCAGGTGAGAACCTGGGGTATGACGATTGGCGCCTGCCCAATCGCAACGAACTGATGTCCCTGGTTGAGCATCAGTGCAGCGGCCCGGCGATCAATGAGACGGATTTTCCCAGCACACCCACCGAATTCTACTGGTCGTCATCACCCAATGCCGCCCAGGCCGCTCAGGCCTGGTCAATCAATTTCGACGACGGCCGTGTCGGCAGTGCCGCGAAGACGGATAGTTCCCACGCCCGCCTGGTTCGTGGCGGCCAGTAATGCGGCTTATTCGCCACTCAGGGCGACTGCATTTGCAATGAGGTGATTTGCATGGTGAGGCGGCTGCCGTCGGTATCGTGCTGTGCTAGCCGCACCGGGAGATAGGCGAATTGCGGGGCGCACCATACCGTGGTGTCGCGCCGGTCACCGATGCGTTGGATACGCACCGTCTTGATCTTACCCAGTTCGGTGTTGAGGGTTTCCTCACCTTCGATCTCAAATTCGTAGTCTTTGAGTTTGCCGCCGTCCGCGATTTTATAGTCGAGTCTTTTTTTGTCGGTCGCCAGGTCGTGCATGATGGACAGTTGGTAGACCAGTTTATCCTGGGCGCCGTCCGGGATCTCCATGCGCCACGGGTCGCCGTCGATGGTGTTGACCACCCGATGGTGTTGCCAGTCGAACTTGAGTTTGACGTTGCGTTTCTTATCGCCGCCATGCCGGTCGTAAACATATTCCAGCGGGCGAATCCGCCCGTCGTGAAAAATCCACTTGCTGTGTTCGTCGATATGATCCTTGACGAACCAGGCGATGATGCCGGTGGCGTGAGTGCTTGAGGCGTAGATATAGGTTCCGTCCTTGGTGACGGCGAGCGAACGGGTCGACATCCCCAAGGTGATACCGTTGCGTTTCAGGCTGTATTCGGCATGGAATGGTGGCAGCGGGCTTTGGTCGCCGGCGTGCGCCGTCACCGCTAACAAACCCGACGCCAACGCCAATCCCACCAGGCTGCGGCGTGTGAGCGTCCGGAAGGCGGTGCCGGACATCACGGTGTATCTCCCGGCAATGGTGCGCTGAGCGGTGCGCCGTCGAACAGAATTCGGCTATCCTGTAGGCTTAAGCGACCGGTGGCGATCCAGGCGATGACGCGTGGATACAATCGGTGCTCGGCGGCTTGCACACGCGCGGCGAGCGTCTCGACGTCATCATTGGCCAGCAACGGTACTCGTTGTTGGATGATGACCGGTCCGCCGTCCAATTCATCGGTAACGAAATGAATGCTGAGGCCGTGTTCGGCGACGCCGGCCTCCAAGGCGCGACGGTGGGTATCCAAGCCGCGAAAGGCGGGCAGCAGTGAGGGATGAACGTTGATCATACGTCCATGATAATGCCTGACCAATGCCGGCGTGAGGATGCGCATGAAGCCCGCCAACACCACCAGTGCCGGTTCAAAGCGGTCGATGGCGGTTTGCAAGGCGGCATCGAAATCCTCGCGGTCGGCAAAACGGCTATGGTCGATGATAACGGTCGGGATCCCCGCTTGCCGCGCCCGCTCCAGACCAAAGGCCCGCGGGCGGTTGCTGATTACCCCACGGATGTCTATAGGCAGTTCGCCGTGCTTGATGGCGTCGATAATTGCTTGCAGATTGCTGCCATTGCCGGAGATGAGTACAACGATCGGCAAGGCCGCGGCATGATGACTATCCGTCATGAATCGCTGAGGAAGACTTGATCTTCGGCGCCGTTGCGGTCGCTGATCTCGCCTATGACCCATGCCGTTTCACCTTGTTGCCGCAACAGGCGCAGGGCTTGATCGGCATGTTCAGGCCGTACGCAGGCGATCATGCCCACGCCGCAATTAAAGGTGCGGTACATCTCGTGCTCGGTGATCGCGCCGCTGCGTTGTAGCCAATCGAATACCGGCGGCCACGTCCAACTGGCGGTGTGAATCACCGCCTTGACGTTGTTAGGTAGTACCCGCGGCAGGTTTTCTACGATGCCGCCACCGGTGATATGGGCGAGGGCCGCTACCGGCAATTCGGCCATGAGGGCGAGCAAGGATTTGACATAGATCCGGGTGGGCTCCAACAGGGTTTCTCCCAGGGTGCGGCCGTGAAAGTCTTGATCGAGGTCGGCCATGCTGACTTCGATGACCTTGCGGATCAGCGAATAGCCGTTGGAATGGGGGCCCGATGAGGCCAGACCCAACAATACGTCACCGGCCTTTACGCCGCTACCGTCGATAATGGCGTCCTTTTCCACTACGCCGACGCAGAAGCCGGCGAGATCGTAGTCTTCGCCATGATACATGCCGGGCATCTCGGCGGTCTCGCCGCCCACCAGCGCGGCGCCCGCCAGTTCGCAGCCACGGCCGATGCCGCTGACCACCGCTGCGGCTATCGCCACTTCCAATTTGCCGGTGGCGTAGTAATCCAGGAAGAACAGGGGCTCGGCCCCCGCCACGATGATGTCGTTGGCGCACATCGCCACCAGATCGATGCCGATGGTATCGTGTTTGCCTAACTGCATAGCCAGCTTTAACTTGGTGCCGACACCGTCGGTGCCTGACACCAATACCGGACGGCGGTAGCGGTCCACTGGGATTTCGAACAAGGCGCCGAAGCCGCCGATGTCGGCCAGCAACCCAGGACGCCGGGTGCGTGCCGCGATGGGCTTGATATGGTCTACCAAGCGCTCACCGGCGTCGATGTCGACACCGGCGTCGCGATAATTTAGGCCGGACGTTGAAGGTTGGTCGCTGCGTGTCATAATGAGGGGCGTAAATCCGCGTAAAATTAAGTTTGCGTATTGTAACGATAAGTGTAGAGATTGTCCCCGCTTGCATCACTTTCCGTTCTATAAACGTGTATTATTTCTCGCTAAGTCCCTGGATGATTTGATGACTTTTTAAGGTGGTGCTATGAAACGGTTGTTCATGGTGTTGGCATGTTCTACAGCGATCCTGGCAGGGAGCGGTAGCGCGTCGGCCGTGGAGGTGCCCGGCCTCTATGAAGCGGAGGTTCCGGTATCCGGACAGAGCGCGGCGGAGCGGGAAACGGCCAGCCGTGCCGCCTTGGAAGCGGTGTTGGTCAAGGTCAGCGGCAACGCGGATGTGGCGCACCTGCCGCAGCTGGATCCGGTGTTGAGCCATGCCGAGCAATGGGTGCAGCGTTATCAGTACCGTAGTGCGCCGCCACCGACCGTGCCTACGCAACCTGCTCCCGCAGCGGTACCACCCGCCGTGAGCGCTGCCACTGCACCTGACTCCGCTCTGGCGCCTGACGCCGATGCTTCGGCGGAGGCCGTAGCGCCGCCGCCCGGCCAAATTCTATGGGAAAGTTTCGATCGCCAGACTATCAATCAACACTTGTACGATGCTGGGGTGCCGGTATGGGGTGTTAACCGTCCCTCGACTTTATTGTGGCTGGTCGTAGGGGACGATGGGAAGCGTTATCTGGTGGGCGGTGATAACCGCCCCGATCTGCAAACTCAAGTGAATGACCAGGCGCGGCGGCGCGGATTACCCCTCAACATACCGTTGCTGGACCTGCAGGATCAGGCCGCCTTGGGGGCGGCCGATGTGTGGGGCGATTTCTCCGATGTGATCTTCAAGGCTTCGGAGCGCTATCAACCGGACGCCATCCTGGTGGGGCGGGTGTATGCGGTGGCGGATGGCCACTGGCAGAGTCACTGGACGCTGTATCATCGTGGTGATGTCACTTCGTGGCAGTCGGAGCCGGGTTCCCAGGAGGAGGTTATCTCAGCAGGCATCGCCGGCGCCACGGACCGCTTTGTCAAACGTTATGCATTAGAGTTGACTCCCGGTATTACTAATAGAGTGCTGATAAGCATAGAAAATGTTTCATCGTTAGAGGATTATGCGCGGGTCATGCATTATCTTGAGTCGCTGGATCCCGTCGCCGATGTGCGGGTGGCGCGGATTGATGGGCCGACGGTGAAATTTAGCGTTGAGGTTCGCGG
>CAYWIQ010000057.1:7950-9774 GCA_964458405.1 uncultured Chromatiaceae bacterium | reverse complement strand
AGAAGGCCAACGCAGACATGTTGTCCGTTTTACGTTATTCGCCGTTGGTGGCGCTGGGCAAGGCGCTGACCAAGACCTGGGATATGTCGGCGTTGACCTTCCGCATGCTATGGGGGATGGTGAGCGGCAAGGTGTCGGTTTCCAATATCAGCGGTCCCATCAGTATCGCCAAGTATGCCGGTTATACCGCCCATGCAGGTCTGGTGGCGTTTCTGACGTTTATGGCAATTGTCAGCCTGAGCCTGGGTGTGCTCAATTTGCTACCTATTCCGGTCTTGGATGGTGGTCACCTCTTTTACTACATTATCGAATTCATAAAAGGCAGTCCCTTATCGGATGAGGCTCAGTCGTGGGGGCAACGGATCGGTGTCGCCATTCTGATGTTCGTCATGATGATCGCCTTTTATAACGATATCACCCAACTCGTCGAATAAAGATTGGATGCAGTAGCCGATGAGAAAGGCGCTCATATTATCAATGCTGGCTGCCTGCTTGTTTATGCACGCGGCGTGGGGTTTCGAACCGTTTGTCATAAAAGACATCCGGGTGGAAGGTTTGCAAAGGATTGAGGTTGGTACTGTCTTCAATTATTTACCCATCGCCGTGGGTGATACTTTGAATGATCAACGTGCGGCCGGGGCGATACGCGCTCTATTCAAAACCGGTTTCTTTTCCGACATCCGCTTGCTGCATCATGGCGGTGAATTAGTGGTAAAGGTGGTGGAGCGTCCTTCCATCTCCAAGGTGAATATCTCAGGTAATAAAGATATTAAAACCGAAGACCTCACCGATGCCTTAAAGCGTATCGGATTGACGGAGGGGCGGGTATTCGATCGTTCCATGTTGGAACAGGTGAAGCGCGAGCTGGAGCGGCAGTATTTCGCCCGTGGTAAATATGGCGTAAAGATTAGCTCGCAAGTCAAACCGCAGGACCGCAATCGGGTCGAGGTCAATCTCAAGATCGACGAAGGTAAGGTGGCGAAGATCAATCGGATTACCATCGTGGGCAATCATGCCTTCGATGAAGAAACCTTGCTGGATAATTTCCAACTGGGGCCGCCCGCATTGTTCTCGGTGTTCACCGAAAACGATCAGTATTCGAAGCAAAAGTTGGCTGCGGACTTGGAAACCCTGCGTTCCTATTACCTCGATCGCGGTTATATCGATTTCAGTATCGATTCCACCCAGGTGGCCATTACGCCCGACAAGAAAAATGTCTACATCACCATCAATATCACCGAAGGCAAACAATTTACCGTAAGCGCCGTCAAATTGGCCGGTGATCTCAAAGTGCCCGAGCCGGAGCTGGCCGCCTTGATCAGTATCAAGCCCGGTGAAATCTTCTCACGAAAGAAGGTGACCGAGTCGAATGCTCGTATCAATGATCGTTTGGGTAAGGAGGGTTACGCCTTCGCGAATATCAATCCAACACCGGATATCGACCGGAAAAATCGTACGGTGAAATTGACCTTCTTCGTCGATCCGGGTAAACGGGTCTACGTGAGGCGGGTCAACATCAGCGGTAACATCCGGACCAGGGATGTCGTCTTGCGCCGTGAAATCCGTCAATTGGAAAATGCGTGGATATCTACCACCAACGTCAATCGTTCCCGGGAGAGACTACAAAAACTCGGCTATTTTGACCAGGTGAACGTAGAGACCCCTGCGGTGCCCGGCACCGATGACCAGGTCGACGTCAATTTCGGGGTCAAAGAGCGATCCTCATTCGGCAGTTTCACCGCCGGCGTGGGCTTTTCCCAGTCCCAGGGCTTGTTGCTCAATGCCAGCGTTCAACAGGACAACTTCATGGGGACCGGCAAGCAT
>CAYWIQ010000057.1:0-7940 GCA_964458405.1 uncultured Chromatiaceae bacterium | reverse complement strand
GTCAATAACAGTAAGGTCAACACCGTATATAGTTTTTCGTACACTAATCCTTATTACACGCAGGAAGGCGTCAGCCGCGGTTTCAGTTTGTTCGTTCGCAACACCGATGCGGGTCAAGCCAATATAGGCTCATATACCGCCGATGCTTTGGGCGGTAGTGTCAATTACGGCATACCGTTGAGCGAATTCAATAGGATGCGGGCCTCGTTAGGCTATGAGCAGACCCGACTCAAGACCAATACATTGACGCCACAAGACTATTTACAGTTCTTGAGTTCCAATGCCTCCAAATTCGGCGTATTTAGGCTGACCTTGTCTTGGTCGCACGATACCCGCAACAAGGCCTTTTTCCCGGACAGCGGGTTGTTGCAGAGCTTGTCGGCCACTACCGCTTTGCCGGGTAGTGATCTTACCTATTACAAACTCTCCACCCAGACCACCTGGTATCATCCGCTTTTCGACATTTTTACTTTGTCATTGAACGGTGAGGTGGATTACGGGAAGGCCTATGGTAGTACCGTGGGGTTCCCGTTTTTCGAGAATTACTACGCCGGCGGTGTTCATTCGGTGCGCGGCTATCGCTCCAATACATTGGGGCCCAAGGAGAACGGAACTGCATTGGGCGGCGCGCTCAATACGGTCGGCAGCGGCGAGCTGTTTTTCACGCCGCCGTTCATGAAGGAGAGTCCTTCTTTCCGTATGGGGGCATTTTTCGATATAGGCAACGTATTCAAGGATTATTCAAGCTTTGACACCGGCGAATTGCGTTATTCCACCGGGCTTTCGGCGATGTGGCTGTCGCCGATCGGGCCGTTGACTTTTAGTTTGGCCAGGGCGTTAAATGCCAAACCTGAAGACAGTACTGAGATTTTCCAATTCTCCCTGGGTACGGTATTCTAAAATGCAAATTTGAGGTGGTGACTATGATGGGCAAGAGGATAGTTGTGATGTTGGTGATGCTGCTGGCGTTAGTGCCGGCGGCAAATGCCGATATAAAGATCGGTTATGTCAATGCGGCCAGGTTGTTGAAAGAGTCGCCACAGGCCGAGGATGTGAGCAATCGCCTTAAGCAGGAATTTTCCGGTAAGGAAAAGGATTTACTGTCCAAGCAGGATAAGCTCAAAAAACTACAGGACCGCATGTCACGAAACGGCTCCATCATGAGTAGTGATGAGCATGACAAGCTTGATAGTGAAATTATGACCTTGCAGCGCGATGTTCAACGTCGCAATGACGAATTCCGCGAAGACCTCAATCTACGCAAGAACGAAGAAATGAATAAACTGCTGGGGGTTATCCAAACCGCTATCGAAGAAATCGGTAAAGAACAGCATTACGATCTTATCGTCTACGAAGGCGTCGCATACGCCAGCGATACGATAGATCTTACGGATAAGGTATTGGAGAAACTGCGCGCCACGATAGGTAAGATGGGCGGCAATGCGGCGCCTAAAAAATAGGACTGCGTCACGGTGAGTAAAACTCTCGGACAACTTGCCGAGCACGTAGGCGGACAGGTTTATGGGGACGCCGACTGTGTGATCAGTGGGGTGGCGACTTTACAGAGCGCCAAGCGTGGTGATATTTCATTTTTGGCCAATCCACGCTATACCCGTTATCTCGCCGTTACCGAGGCGTCCGCGGTGATTGTCAGTGATGAATATCATGCCGCCTGTCCTGTCGACGCCTTGGTAGTAGCCGACCCCTATTTGAGTTACGCGCGGATCGCCGCCTTGTTGAGTCCCTCTGCCGCCTCACGCCGAGGTTGTCACTCTTCCGCGGTAGTGGAAGACGGCAGTCGTGTCGATCCCAGTGCCTGGATAGGTCCCCACAGCGTCATTGAGGCGGGCGCCGAGATCGGGGCGGGGGTGATGGTGGGGCCGGGCTGTGTCATCGGCCGCGACAGCCGCATCGGTGACGGTAGTCGGCTGGTGGCGAATGTCACCGTATGCCACGGCTGCCGCATAGGCAAGCGCGTGGTCTTGCACCCCGGTGTGGTGATTGGCAGTGATGGATTCGGATTGGCCAACGATGGCGACAATTGGGTCAAGGTGCCACAGTTGGGCGGGGTGCTCATCGCCGACGATGTGGAGATCGGCGCCAATACCACCGTGGATCGCGGGGCCCTGGACGACACGGTCATAGAGAACGGCGTAAAGCTGGATAATCAGATTCAAGTCGCGCACAATGTTTATATCGGTGAGCACACTGCTATTGCCGGGTGTACGGGCATAGCGGGAAGCGCGCGTATCGGAGCACGCTGTACCATTGGCGGAGGGGTGGGCGTCGTTGGGCATACCGAAATTGCCGACGATGTGCACATAACGGGGATGTCTTTCGTTGCTCACTCCATACGCAAACCGGGCGTGTATTCGTCGGGAACGCCGTTGGAGGCCAACCGCGAGTGGCGGAGGAATTACGCGCGTTTTCACCAACTGGATGCGATGGCGCGGCGCCTACGCAAGTTGGAAGCCGCGCTCAAGGATACCAAGGGCGAGTAGTTCGCCCTCATCATTCGGTAACTCAAGGACTAAGCGATCATGTCAGATACTGTACCGCCCAAGGAATCATGCGCGGAGCAACAGCCGGTACCCACTGGGGAGACGGTCCCGTTCGCCATGGATATCCACGATATCCTTAAATACCTGCCGCATCGCTATCCATTTCTATTGATAGACAAGGTGCTGGCCTGTACCCCGGGTGAGGCCCTGACGGGGATCAAAAACGTCTCGTTCAACGAACCGTATTTTACCGGGCATTTCCCGCGGCGGCCGGTGATGCCCGGGGTGCTGATCATAGAGGCCTTGGCCCAAGCCACCGGTATTCTCGCCTTCAAGACCGCGGAGGCGACGCCGGACAGCGGTACCATGTACTATCTGGCGGCGGTTGACAACGCCCGTTTCAAACAACCGGTGGAACCGGGTGATCAATTACTCCTGGATGTCAAGCTGCAACGGGCCGTGCGTGGGGTATGGAAGTTCAACGGGGTTGCTAAGGTGGACGGGAAGGTAGTGGCCAGTGCCGATTTGATGTGCGCCCATAGGGAAGTAGAAGTTTGATCGATTCGAGAGCAGTCATCGATCCCAAGGCGGAGCTTGCTTCCGGGGTGGAAGTGGGGCCGTTCGCCGTCATTGGTCCGGACGTGGTTATCGGCGAGGGCAGTTGGATCGGTCCTCACGCTGTGATCAACGGCCCGACGCGTATCGGTCGGGAGAATAAGATATTTCAATTCGCCTCGGTGGGCGAGATTCCCCAGGACAAGAAATACGGCGGTGAGCCCACCCTGCTGGAGATCGGTGATCGCAATGTGATCCGCGAATTCTGCACTATCAACCGCGGCACGGAACAAGGCGGCGGCGCGACCCGCATCGGCAGTGACAACTGGATAATGGCCTACGTGCATATCGCCCATGATTGCCAGATCGGCGATCACACCATCTTTGCCAACAATGCCTCGTTGGCGGGGCATGTCACTATCGAGGATCATGTCATCCTTGGTGGTTTCAGCCAGGTGCATCAGTTTTGCGCCTTGGGCGTCCATTGCTTTACCGCCTTCGGTAGCGGCATCGCCAAGGATGTCCCGCCCTACGTAATGGTGGGAGGCCATCCGGCGGCGCCGCACGGCCTCAATGCCGAAGGTTTACGCCGCCGTGGTTTCAGTAAGGAAACCCTTACCCGTCTGCGCCGCGCCTATAAGACCCTCTATCGCGCCAATCTCACCTTGAAAGATGCCATCGCCCAACTCAAGGATCAGGCCAAAGAGTGTCCGGAATTGGGGTTGATGGTGGACTTCCTGGAAAGATCTACGCGGGGCATCGTGCGTTAAATGTTATTCGCGCGCGATGCACGGCGTGGCACCGTCCGCTGCGTTTATTTTCCGTTTTACTCCAACTATCCCCACGGCGTGTGACGATGCGTATCGGTATCGTGGCGGGCGAAGCCTCCGGCGACATGCTGGGCGCGGCGTTGATTGCGGCGGTCAAAGAACGGTTGCCCGCTGCGCAGTTCGTCGGTATTGCCGGACCACGGATGATCGAGCAGGGCTGCCAGGCGCTGTTTCCCTCGGAGAAATTGGCGGTCATGGGCTTGGTGGAGGTCTTGGGTCATTTCCGCGAATTGTCCGCCATCCGCAAACAATTGATCGCCACGTTTCTCGCCGATCCTCCGGATGTGTTCGTCGGTATCGACGCCCCGGACTTCAATCTGGGGTTGGAAGGCGCATTGCGGCGCGGCGGTATACCCACGGTGCATTACGTCAGTCCCTCGGTTTGGGCATGGCGGCGTTATCGCCTGAAGAAGATCGCACGCTCCACCGACTTAATGCTCACCTTGTTTCCCTTCGAGGCCGCCTTTTATGAGGCGCATCATATCGCGGTGAGTTACGTGGGCCATCCGCTTGCCGACGCCATTCCGGTGGATGTGGACCGCGCCGCGGCGCGTCGCCCACTGGGGTTGGCGGAGGACGGTCCAGTGGTGGCGTTATTGCCCGGCAGTCGTATGACCGAGGTGCGCATGTTGGGCGAGGTGTTCATCGCCGCCGCTGCGCGGCTCCTGGAACGGCGACCGAATCTGCGGTTCGTGGTACCTTTGGCCAGCGAGGCTACCAGGTCGCTTTTCAACGAACAATTGCGGGCGCAAGACCGTGAACTGCCGGTTAACATTCTCGACGGACAGTCACAGCAGGCTTTGGCCGCCGCCGATGCCGCCCTGGTGGCTTCGGGAACCGCTACCTTGGAGGCCATGTTGTTGAAGTGCCCGATGGTGATGGCCTATCGTCTCAAGCCCGCCACCTATTGGTTGGCGAAGCGGCTGGTGAAGGTGGCGTATTATTCCTTGCCCAATTTGCTGGCCGGCCGTCCCCTGGTCCCCGAATTGATTCAAGACGCCGCCAGCGCGGAACGGTTGGCCGAGTCTGTGCAGGTATATCTCGATGACGGTCAGGTCGCGGCGCGTCTGAGGGAGCAATTCCGCGACATGCATATTAGCCTGCGCCGCGGCGCAGCGCGTCAAGCCGCGGCTGCGGTGCTCGGGATATTTGAAGCCGGTGCAGGTAGAGACAGGGTTGGTGATATTTAGATGGAGGGTTTAACTCCGTGCCGCCGCGCCTTTTTCCGGGGGGGCGGGTGCCTCCCCTGGCGCGGTGTCCAGGAAAATTCATGTTATGATAGCGCCGCTATGCGCCGGGAGGGCGTTATCAAGGATCTAGCATTCGGGCGGCGGTAAGATATGAGTCACAAACACCAGCACAGTTTTTCAAGGGATGAATTGTTGACCTGCGGCCATGGACAATTATTCGGTCCGGGTAATGCCCAGTTGCCGTTGCCGCCAATGTTGATGTTCGATCGCATTACCGCCATAAACGAGACCGGCGGTTCCCACGGTAAGGGTGAAGTGACGGCCGAATTCGATATCCATCCGGATCTGTGGTTTTTTAAATGTCATTTCGAGGGTGATCCGGTCATGCCCGGCTGCCTGGGCCTGGATGCCCTTTGGCAGTTGGTGGGCTTTTATCTTGGCTGGCTGGGCGGGCCGGGGCACGGGCGCGCCCTGGGTGTCGGTGAGGTCAAGTTCTCCGGCCAGATTACGCCGGCCAATAAATTGGTGACCTATCGCGTGAATTTGAAACGCGTGATCCAGCGCAAATTGTTCATGGGTATCGCCGACGCTGCGGTACATGTGGACGGCAGGGAAATTTATACCGCGGCCGATCTGAGGGTTGGCCTATTTACTGTGACAGAAGGTTTTTGATGAGTAAGACGACGCGACGGGTAGTAGTCACCGGACTGGGTATCGTAAGCAGCATTGGCCGCAATCGCAGCGAGGTGGCCGCTGCGCTCAAGCAAGGTTTGTCCGGTATCGAGCATAATGCCGAATACGCCGAACTCGGGTTTCGTTCTCATGTGTATGGTTCCATCAAGGTCAATCCCGACGAGGCTATTGACCGCCGTTTGCGCCGCTTCATGGGCGACGGCGCCGCCTTTAACTATATCGCCATGGAACAGGCCATCGCCGACGCCGAACTGGCTAAGGAGCATATTTCCAATCCCCGCAGCGGGCTGGTGATGGGATCGGGCGGTCCTTCCACATCCAACCTGGTGCTGGCCGCGGATATCCTGCGCAGCAAGGGTGCGCGCAAGGTCGGACCGTTCATGGTGCCGCGCACCATGTCCAGTACCAACTCCGCCTGCCTGGCCACGCCGTTCGCCATCAAAGGCGTCAATTACTCTATCAGCTCGGCATGTGCCACCAGCGCCCACTGCATCGGTCACGGCGCCGAATTGATCCAAATGGATAAACAGGACATCGTATTCGCCGGCGGCGGCGAAGAGGTCCACTGGACCTTGAGCGTGTTGTTCGACGCCATGGGCGCCTTGTCCGGTGGATACAACGATCGTCCCCAGCAGGCATCACGCGCTTATGATGCCGACCGGGATGGGTTCGTGATCTCCGGTGGCGGCGGGGTGGTGGTGCTGGAAGAATTAGAGCATGCCCTGGCGCGCGGTGCGCGCATCTACGCCGAGCTTACCGGTTACGGCGCCACCTCGGACGGTTACGATATGGTGCAACCGTCAGGGGAAGGTGCGGTACGTTGCATGCAACAAGCCCTGGCCACCGTCACCACGCCCATCGACTATATCAATGCCCACGGTACCAGCACGCCGGTGGGAGATGTGGCCGAACTGAATGCGGTGCGTGAAGTGTTCGCTAACGAGACGCCTTATATCAGTTCCACTAAATCGCTCACCGGTCATGCCCTGGGCGCTGCCGGTGTCAATGAGGCGATCTACTCCCTAATCATGATGGAAGAAAATTTCATCACAGCCTCCGCCAACATTGAGAAACTCGATCCTGCAGCGGAAGGCATGCCCATCGTGCGCGAGCGCATGGACAACGCCAAGCTGGATTGTGTGATGTCCAACAGTTTCGGTTTCGGCGGTACCAACGCCAGCTTGGTGTTTCAACGCCATTCATGATGGTGCTGTGACTCAGTAGACGATGGATGTCGTCAATTTTAAATGCTTTTCCTACCCTTTATAGAATTACAGCATATTGGTTGCCTGCCCGGTTGAAAGTGGCCGTTTGCCTTGGTGTTACCAAGGTCTGGGTGGGTCGTGGTGTCGGTCGTTTAGTCGCTGGTGCCTAGATGGGGACGGCCATGCTGGTGAATGATACGGCTTAAATGTGACCGACTGTATGTGGCATCGTAATTCTTGCGTGGGATATGGTCATAGTTTTAGGGCCATATGAATTTTGCCGGCGCGGGGATGCCATGCGGTTAGTTCGAGGTAAGTACCAGGCTTGGCCTGAACCACCCATTCCGCCTTGGCGCGATGATCGGTGGGGTCGGTGACCACACCGGCCCAGCCGAAGGTGGAGGCGGGTTTGTGGGCGCGGCCTTCCAGCTGGCCGAGCTCCACGCGCCGTTGACCCTGGAGCAATACCGCGTCAGCCGGTAGCGTGATTTCACAACTGACGCCGCGCACCAGTTTTTTATCCAAGGCCTGTTTGGTGATGTAGGTGGGCAGCCAGCCGCGGTTGGTTGCCACTGCCCGCACCAGGTAACTGTCCTCGCCCAAGGTATCGGCGCTGAGTTCCACAGCCAGCTCCGGCGACAACAGGGCGTGCCAAACCAGCCACTGGGGGAAGCGTTGTATTTCTTCTTCCAGCAGGCGCGGCGGCGGGTTCCAGAAGCTGAACAGCGGATTCCACCCTCCCAGTTCCACCCGGCCCAGCTGTGGGTGGTCGTAGGGGTACCAGTCGATAAAGCCCTGACCTTCCAACACGTCGTCGCTCCATTCCAGGAGTTTGAGGTCGTCTTCCTCGCTGTGTTCGCGGTACCAGTCGATGAAGCGGTAATTGTCGATGCCGGCCTCGCGTTGCGGGCTCCAGATTTCCACGGTCCAGGCGAACAACCATTGTTGCTCGTACAGCCAGTCGTC
>CAYWIQ010000056.1:0-9821 GCA_964458405.1 uncultured Chromatiaceae bacterium | reverse complement strand
ACAAGCTGAGTTTGTCACCGCACAGCGGGTTGTTGCCGTCGGCGTGACGGTTGGCGTCCGTCAATTTGCCGAAGTTGCGCGGGTTGCGGTTGTGATCGAAGATCACCTCTTGATACAGTTCGCGCAGATCAGACACGGAACACCTCTTTTACTTTGATGATCGCGGCAACCAGGCAATCCACATCGTCGCGGGTGTTATAAAAGGCCAGCGATGCCCGCGCCGTGGCGGGAATGGCGAAGCGTTCCATAACCGGCATGGCACAGTGATGACCGGCTCGGATGGCCACGCCTTCATGATCAAACACGGTCCCGATATCATGGGGATGCACGCCCTCCAATACGAAAGACAGGATGCCGGTCTTGTCGCGAGCCGTTCCGACCAGACGCAAACCCGGGATTTCCAAGACACGGTCTGTTGCGTAACGCAGCAGTGCATCTTCCCAAGCGGCGATGGCCGGCAGGCCGATATCGGTCACATAGTCGATAGCCGCGCCCAGGCCGATGGCACCGGCGATGTGGGGTGTACCCGCCTCGAATTTATACGGCAAGGCATTATATTCGGTCTTGGTAAAGCTGACGGAACGAATCATGTCACCGCCGCCCTGGTAAGGCGGCATGGCCTCCAGCAACGCGGCCTTGCCGTACAACGCGCCGATACCGGTCGGCGCGTAGAGCTTATGGCCGGAGAACACATAGAAATCGCAATCCAACGCCTGCACATCCACCGCCACATGCGGTACCGCCTGGGCACCATCCAACAACACCGGCACGCCCTTATCATGGGCCGCCGTGATAATGGCCTCGACGGGATTGATGGTACCCAAGGCGTTGGAGACGTGCACCACCGCAACCAATTTGGTGCGCGTGGTCAATAGGCGATAGAAGTCATCAAGCTGAAGCTCGCCGGCATCATTGATAGGAACCACTTTCAACGCCGCGCCGGTCTGCTCGCACACCATCTGCCACGGCACGATGTTGGAGTGATGCTCCATCTCGGTAATGAGTATTTCGTCGCCGGGTTGCAACCGCGGCCGCGCGAAGCTCTGCGCCACCAGGTTAATGGCCTCGGTGGCACCGCGCACGAACACGATCTCGCGGCGGTCGGCGGCATTGAGGAGTTGTTTCACCTTGTCGCGCGCACCCTCGTACTCGGCGGTGGCGCGTTCGCTCAAGGTATGCACGCCGCGGTGGATATTGGCGTTGTCGGCATTGTAATAATGATCCAGCGCCTCGATCACCCGGCGCGGTTTCTGACTGGTGGCGGCGTTATCCAGATAGACCAGCGGCTTGCCGTGCACTTGCTGATGAAGGATGGGGAAGTCGCGACGGATGCGATCGATATCGTCGGCGCTCAATGCAGGGGGCGTCGATTGCAGTACGGTACTCATGACTCGCCCTCGTTCCATTTTGGCTGCGGCAGGCGCTGCATCACCGCCTGATCCAGGTAGCTACGCAACGCCGGGATTTTGACCTGATCAATAATCTCGTGAGCAAAGGCGAATGTCAGCAAATTACGGGCGGCGTCTTCGTCGATGGCGCGCGAGCGGAGATAAAACACCGCGTCGGCATCCAACTGCCCCACGGTCGCCCCATGAGAGCATTTAACATCATCAGCATAGATCTCCAATTCCGGTTTGGTGTCCGCCTCGGCATCGGCGGACAGCAACAAATTCTTGTTGGATTGGCGGGCATCGGTCTTCTGCGCGTCGGGATGCACGATCACCTTACCGTTAAATACGCTGCGGGCATGGCCGTCCAGAATGCCTTTGTAAAATTCATTGCTGCTGCAATGGGGCTGCAGATGATCGATGCGGGTATGGGTATCCACGTGCTGACGCCCGCCCGCCAGATAGAGACCATTCAATTCGCAATGCGCGCCAACCGCTGCCAGACGCGCATCCACGTCATTGCGCACCAGAGCGGAACCGAGGGTAACGGTATGGGAATCGAAGCGACTGTCACGGTCCTGGCGTACATGCACGCCGCTGATATGGAAGGCCTTGGCGCTTTCCTCTTGCAAACGGTAATAATTGAGGGCGGCGTTGCCATCCAACTCTACTTCGGAGACCACGTTGCTGAGGTACACCGCTTCATCGAGCGCGACATGTCGCTCGACCAATGTAGCATGGCTGTTCTCGGCCGCCTTTACCAGCAAGCGCGGATGACTGGCGAATCCGTCATGGGCCGCAGTGGTAACGAACACCACGTGAATCGGCTGCTCGACCATCGCCCCTCGGGAAAGGTTGAGGAAAACACCATTATCGGCAAACGCGCTGTTCAACGCGGCGAAGGGGTGACGCTCAAAATCGGCCACGGATCCCAACAAACCGCGCAGTTGATCTGATTCGCCATCCAACACCTCATTGAGACTGTGCGCTGCGACGCCGTCGGGCAGGCCATCAAGCCTGGACAATCCGGGAAAATAGCGGCCGTTGATAAACACCAAGCGCTGAGCGTCTCCTTCGACGTTCAACAGTTCACCCACCTTTTTCATGTCCACGGCAACATCGCCGGAGACGCCACAATTGAAACTACGCCTCTCTATGGCCGTGGTCCGGGTGTATTTCCAATCCTCGTCGCGCGCTGTCGGGAAACCGCGCGCGGTAAAGTGCGCGATGGCCTGCCGGCGCATATCACTTAACCACGGCACGGCATGACCCGCCAGAGCGGCGGCAAGCCGCTCGAATTCGGCGGCATAATGATCCTTGGCATGTATTACAGCGTTCATATCGACGGTATTTCCATTGATGAAGGCATCAGACGCCAGCGGCTGATTCGATCCAGCCATATCCCTTGCTTTCCAGCTCCAATGCCAGACTGCGGTCGCCGGACTTTACGATTTGGCCGTGAACCAGCACATGAACGTGATCCGGCACCACATAGTCCAGCAATCGCTGGTAGTGGGTCACCAGCACCATGGCCCGTTCCGGACTGCGCAGGGCGTTCACGCCGTGGGAAACGATACGCAGGGCGTCTATGTCCAGGCCGGAATCGGTCTCGTCAAGGATGCCCAGGGCAGGTTCCAACAAGGCCATCTGCAGGATCTCGTTGCGCTTCTTTTCGCCGCCGGAAAAGCCTTCGTTGACGGCGCGGTAGATAAACTGCTCGTTCATCTGTACCAGTTTCATCTTGTCCTTGACCAAGGTCAGGAAATCCATGGCATCCAGTTCGTTCATACCCCGATGCTTGCGCACCGCGTTGACCGCCGCCTTGAGCAGGTAGACATTGCTCACCCCGGGAATCTCCACCGGATATTGAAAGGCGAGGAACACGCCTTCACGAGCACGCTCCTCCGGCGCCAGCGCCAGGAGATCTTGCCCCTTGAACCACACTTCGCCGCCGACCACTTCATAGCCCTCGCGGCCGGCCAGGACATTGGCCAAGGTGCTCTTGCCGGAACCGTTGGGTCCCATAATGGCGTGGACCTCACCGGCCTGGATCTCGAGGTTGATGCCCTTGAGGATGGCCTTGCCGTCCACATTCACTTTTAAATTTTTGATACTCAGCATTGATGTCACTCGCAAATAAAACTGAAATTCTTAACCGACGCTGCCTTCCAGGCTTACGCCCAACAGATTCTGGGCCTCCACCGCAAACTCCATGGGCAACTCTTTGATCACTTCTTTGCAGAAGCCGTTGACGATCATGGACACCGCGTCCTCGGCCGACAGGCCGCGCTGGCGGCAATAGAACAATTGATCATCGCTGATTTTGGAGGTGGTGGCCTCGTGCTCCACCTTGGCACTGCGATTCTTGGCCTCGATATAGGGGAAGGTATGGGCGCCGCACTTGTCGCCCAGCAGCAGCGAATCGCACTGGGTGTAGTTGCGCGCGCCCTCGGCGCTCTTGAGAATTTTGACCAACCCGCGATAGGCGTTCTGGCCATGACCGGCGGAGATACCCTTGGAAACGATGGTGCTGCTGGTGTTGCGGCCTATATGGACCATCTTGGTACCGGTGTCGGCCTGCTGATAGTTGTTGGTCAAGGCCACCGAATAGAATTCACCCACCGAATTATCGCCCTCCAGCACGCAGCTGGGGTATTTCCAGGTAATAGCGGAACCGGTCTCCACCTGGGTCCAGGCGATCTTGGAGTTGTGGCCGCGGCAGTGGCCGCGCTTGGTGACGAAGTTATAGATGCCGCCCTTGCCCTCGGCGTCGCCGGGATACCAATTCTGTACCGTGGAGTATTTGATCTCGGCATTGTCCAACGCCACCAATTCCACCACCGCCGCGTGCAGCTGATTTTCGTCGCGCATGGGCGCGGTGCACCCTTCCAGATAACTCACATAGGCATCTTCGTCGGCGATGATCAGGGTACGCTCGAACTGGCCGGTGCTGGCGGCGTTAATCCGAAAATAGGTGGACAACTCCATGGGAGAGCGGACGCCCTTGGGTACATAGACGAAAGAGCCGTCACTGAAGACCGCCGAGTTGAGCGCGGCGTAGAAATTATCGCCGGGCGGCACCACGCTGCCCAGGTATTTTTGCACCAGCTCCGGGTACATTTGCACCGCCTCGGAAAACGGACAAAAGATCACGCCTTTCTCGGCGAGCTTCTCCTTAAAGGTGGTGGCCACCGACACACTGTCGAACACCGCATCCACCGCCACCCCGGCGAGGCGCGCACGTTCGTGCAATGGCACACCCAGTTTCTCATAGGTGCGCAGCAATTCCGGGTCGACCTCATCCAAGCTCTTGGGACCGTCCTTCTTCTTGGGCGCCGAGTAATAACTGATGGCCTGATAATCGATGGGCGGGTAATGGACATGGGCCCACTGGGGATGACGCATGGATTGCCAATGGCGAAAGGCGTTGAGCCGCCATTCCAACATGAACGGCGGTTCGTTCTTCTTTGCCGAAATGGCGCGGATCACATCTTCATCCAAACCGGGCGGCAGGGTATCGGCCTCAATATCGGTGAAGAAGCCGTGTTTGTACTCCTTGCTTACCAGGTCGTCGATGGGTTGGGTCTTTGACATATAGCGGACTCCGAAATCTCAAATTCCTTGGGCACTGGACAGTGCGTCCGGCGCGGTAAAATGCAACGGCTGTTCCATGGGGCGCGCCAAATCCGCCAGCGTCACCTGCTCCAAGGCATCTCGCACCGCGCGATTGATCAGCTGCCAATTGCCGCGTACTGAACACTGGGTTTCCTGCCCACACAGCCCGGTGCCGTCGCTGCACTCGGTCAAGGCAATAGGGCCCTCAATGGCCGCGATGATTTGGGCGACCGAAATCTCTTCAGGGGCAGCGGCAAGGCTATAGCCCCCCTTGGCACCGCGGTGGGACACCAGCAAACCGTGCTGAACCAAAGACTTAAGAACCTTGCTGACCGTTGGCAAGGCCAAGCCCAGCTCGACCGCCATCTCGTTGGCACTGTGCATGCGTTGCGGCTGGCGGGCGAAACAGGTCATCACCACCGTGCCGTAATCAGTCAATTTTCCCACTCGCAGCATAGGAGGCCACCTCCCAAAACCATATTGGACTATTTTGGTACTAATTAAGGATATCGTCAACAGTGGAGTAATGAAGTAGGTCTTTCACGGCCGGCCTCACTGCGCATTGCGATGGCCGCCAAACCCAGGTAGCTTTATGCACATACCATGTGGAAATGTTCATCGAAATGAGCGATAAGCCCCTAAGTGGCCGCACCATTGCGGTCCCCGAAACCCGGGAACTCGACCTCTTCGCGCAAATGCTGGAAACCCGGGGCGCCTATACCGTGCGCTGCCCCTTGGTCACCATCCTTGATGCCCCCGACCGGGCACCCATCGATGCCTGGCTACACCAGCTGGCGGCCGGGCATTTCGATGATGTCATCCTACTCACCGGCGAAGGACTGAGGCGGCTACTCAGCGCCGCAGAACAAACCGGTATGGCGGAAGCGGTCATCGCCGCCTTGGCGAGCACTCGCAAAATCACCCGCGGCCCGAAGCCGGGCCGTGCCTTACGCGACATCGGACTGCGTTCGGACCTCACCGCCCCCATGCCCACCAGCGACGGCGTCATCGCCGCATTGTCCCAACTGGAACTCACTGGTCGCAGGATAGGCGTGCAGCTCTACGGTACCGAGCCCAATCCCAAACTCATCAGTTTTATCAAGGATAGTGGTGGCGAGGCGTTTCCGGTGGCGCCTTACATCTATGCCGACAAGACCGCCGACCAAAAGGTCATGTCATTGATCGAGCAACTGGCGGAAGGTGAGATCGACGTTATCGCCTTTACCAGCGCGCAACAGGTAACGCGCCTGTGTACCGTCGCCGAAGCCAATGACCTTGCCCAAACCCTAGCCAAAGGATGGACGCGTACCAAGATCGCGGCGGTGGGCCCCATCGTTGCCGACACCCTGCAAAACCTGGGGATAGGCATCGACATGATGCCCAAGGAAAGTTATTTCATGAAACCGCTGGTTAACAGCATCGTCGCGGAGTTGAGCGTCTGATGCTTACCTCTGAACCGAGATATGTGCGAGTTAGCCGAATCGGTCAATCCAACAGCTAAAACCGGCGGCCGCTGTACTCAATTGAACAGACTGCGCAATTCCTGCAATTCTTCCCGCGCCGCGTCGAGGGTGGCGATACTCTCTTCGGGGGTAAGTCCCAACTTGGTAAAGGCGGGGATCTCCGACCAATCCTGCTGGGTGAGATGGTGTTGCGTACCCAGGTAGCTGTGAAGATTGGCGACGATCACCACATCCACATATGTGACTGTTGACTCTTCATTGCGCCATAGATCCTCATGTAGAGAGGTTACCGCCACTAACTCGGGTGAAAAATCCCATTCTTCCAAGATGAACGGTCCAATAACCGTATGGAGGTGCTTGATCACTTCCTCCAAGGCTTCCGGATCATTAGCCAGTTGAGTATAGGTCTCGGCGCGACGCAGAATGGGCAACACGCCGATGTCATGGATCAAGCCGCCCAACAGGGCCTGATCCGGCTCCAACTTAGTGAAGCGGCTGGCCAATACGTAGCTAATAGTAGCCACTTTGGCGCTGTGAGCCCACAAGGTCTTCAAGCGCTGTTTGGTCAGCTGGGTGCCCTTGGACTGATAAAGCTGTTGCATGACCAAGGCGGTCACCAGGTTACGCACCTGCCCGCTGCCAAGCCGGGTCACGGCGGCCTGGATGTTTTCAATCTTGGACTGACCGCGGTAACCCGGGCTATTCACCACCTTCAAAAGTCGCGCGGTCAACGCCGGGTCAGAGCCGATCAAACGCGAAATTTGGCGATCGGTGGCATTCGGATCGTTTACCAGCTTGCGCACCTGTGCCGCCACTTCCGGCAACGTCGGCAAAATGACCCTGTTGCAGTTCAGATCATGCAAAAAACTTTCAAGAAAATGTTTTTCAACTTTCACGGCCACTGTCACCGATTAAATACTTCCATGTTGTATCGACACCCCATTGGCTTTCTGGAGTATCCGCCTTTAGCGATGCAAGGCACGGCCTCCTACCGCCAAGGCAGCCTCGTGGACGGCCTCCGACAAGGTGGGGTGGGCGTGCACGATGCGGGCGACATCCTCGGCGGCGCCGCCAAACTCCATGACGGTCACCATCTCGCTTATCAGTTCCGAGGCAAAGGGCCCAATGATATGCGCGCCCAACACCCGGTCCGTCTTACCGTCACTCAAGATCTTGACCAACCCCATGCCGTCCCCCATGGCATGGGCGCGGCCGTTGCCGGCGAAGGGAAAAATACCCGAACGAAAATCCATATTGCCGTCACGTAACTGTCGACTGGTCTTGCCCACCCAGGCGATTTCCGGCCAGGTATAAATCACCGAAGGAATCGTCTCATAGTTCACCTGACTGGCTTGACCGGCGATCTGTTCCGCGACCGCCACGCCTTCCTCCGATGCCTTGTGGGCCAGCATCGGTCCACGCACCACGTCACCGATAGCATAGATCCCTGGAAGGTTACTGCGACAATATTCATCAACAACAATGAAACCGTGTTCATCCAGCGCCAAACCTACACCCTCGGCATTCAGGCCATCGGTACAGGGACGGCGCCCGGTGGCCACCAGCACTTTATCCACTTTTAGGCTTTGAGCACCCTCGCTATCCTGATAATGAACGGTTACGTATTTTTTGTTCATCGCAAGCTTGGCGAGTTTGGTACCCAGACGGATATCCAGGCCTTGGTGGCTGAGTTGACGATGGGCCTCCTTGGCCAAATCCTCATCCAATCTGCCAAGCAGGGTATTCCCGCGATTGAGGATGGTCACCTCAGCCCCTAAGCGAGACCAGACGCTACCCAATTCCAGGGCGATAACCCCGCCGCCAATGACCGCCAGACGCTTGGGCACCTCGGGAAATGCCAAGGTCCCGCTGGAATCGACAACTCGTTCGCCATCAAACGACGCCTCCGCCAACGCCATTGGCGTGGAACCGGTAGCAACAATGATATGCTTGGCCTCCACCACCGTCTGTTCGTCATTGTGAAGATGGATAGCCACTTGATTCTTCGCCAACAGGCTGCCGCGACCCTGTAACCATGTAATCTTGTGCTTGAGAAACAACGCCTCAATACCACCGGTGAGCGTACGCACCACCTGTTTCTTGCGCGCCTGCATGGTAGCGATGTCTAACTGCGCATCTTTGACGGTGATACCGTGCGCGGACAGACCGTGCTGTAGATGGTAGTAATGATGGGAAGAGTCCAACAAGGCCTTGGAGGGGATGCAACCCACGTTAAGACAGGTCCCGCCCAGGGTCGGCTTGCCCTCCTCGCTGCGCCAATCATCCACACAGGCGGTTCGCAGTCCTAATTGTGCGCAGCGGATGGCGGCCACATATCCGCCCGGTCCGCCGCCGATCACCACCACGTCGAATCTGTCCATGGCCTGCCCCCTATACTTGCAACAACAA
This sequence comes from uncultured Chromatiaceae bacterium, assembly GCA_964458405.1. GTDB lineage: Bacteria > Pseudomonadota > Gammaproteobacteria > DRLM01 > DRLM01 > JARRQJ01. The sequence goes on along the minus strand of CAYWIQ010000056.1, from coordinate 946 downwards.
GCGCGCCGGGTCCTCCAGCATTTCTTTTATCGTCACCAAAAATCGCACTGCCTCGTGACCGTCGATCAAGCGGTGATCGTATGACAAAGCAAGATACATCATGGGACGCGCCACGATTACACCGTCTTCCACTATCGGCCGTTCGGCGATCTTGTGCATACCGAGAATGGCGCTTTGCGGCGGATTCAGAATGGGCGTGGATAACAATGAGCCGAAGACGCCTCCATTGGTGATGGTGAATGTTCCCCCGCTGAGTTCTTCCATGGTCAGCTTACCGTCACGGGCGCGGGCGGCGTAATCGCTGACCGCCTGCTCCAGTTCGGCAAAGGACAATACATCGGCATCACGCACGATGGGTACCACCAACCCCCGCGGAGTACTGACCGCGACACCCACATCAAAATAGTTGTGATAGACAATATCACCGCCGTCTATGGAGGCATTGACCACGGGATATTGCTTTAAGGCCTCGGCGGCGGCCTTGATGAAAAACGACATGAAACCCAATTTGATCCCGTATTTTTTCTGAAAGACTTCCTGGTAACGACTGCGCATCGCCATAGCGGGTTGCATATTCACCTCGTTGAAGGTGGTCAACATCGCTGCGGAGTGCTGCGCCGCCACCAGCCGCTCGGCGATGCGGCTGCGCAGACGCGTCATGGCCACGCGCTGTTCCTTGCGACTGTGATCCACCAGCGGCAACGTGGCGCAGCCATCCCCACCGGGCTCGGACTGTTGCTCCAAGTGGCGCAGGACATCACCTTTTGTAAGGCGTCCGCCTCTACCGGTCCCCGATATCTGACCGGGATCCAACTGATTCTCCGCCACCAGTTTGCGTACCGCCGGACTGAGTTCGCTATCGGCGGGCACCGAGGATTCCACCGCTGAAGGTGAAGCTGCGGCCGGCGGCTCAGTCTGACCATTGCCTTTAGGCGCATCAGCGGTC
>CAYWIQ010000055.1:3149-9824 GCA_964458405.1 uncultured Chromatiaceae bacterium | reverse complement strand
ATTTACGCGGTCATCGGCCTGTCGTTGGCCTATTTCGGTTTCCGCCACAATTTACCCCTGACCATACGCTCGTCACTTTATCCGATCATCGGCGAGCGCATACACGGCAAGATCGGTCATGCGGTAGACATATTTGCCGTATTAGGCACCATGTTCGGCGTTGCGACCTCGCTGGGCTTGGGGGTGATGCAGGTCAATGCCGGATTGCATTTTCTGTTTCACGTGCCGGTGGGATTGACCGTCCAGCTTGTCTTGATCACGTGCATCACGCTCGTCGCCACCGCTTCGGTGGTGTCCGGATTAGACGCCGGCATCCGCCGCCTCAGCGAACTGAATTTGTTGCTGGCGATTGTGTTGCTGCTGTATATACTGGTCACCGGCCCCACCGAGCTGTTGCTGCAGACCTTGGTGCAGAATACCGGCCACTATCTCAGCGAGGTGGTGGGCAAGACCTTTAATCTCTACGCCTATAAGCCCACCGATTGGATCGGCGGATGGACCTTGTTCTATTGGGCATGGTGGATATCGTGGTCGCCGTTCGTGGGGATGTTCATCGCGCGGGTCTCCCGCGGCCGCACTATCCGTGAATTTATCCTGGGTGTGTTGTTCGTGCCGGTAGGTTTCACTTTTATGTGGATGACCTTCTTCGGCAATACCGCCATCAATATCGAACTGCACCAGGCCGCCGGTGCGATCTCCGCCGCCATCAATGACAATGTCCCGATCGCGATCTTCAAGCTGTTTCAATATCTGCCCTTTACCCAGGTGGCATCATTGCTGGCGACGCTGCTGGTGGTGACCTTCTTTGTAACCTCCTCAGATTCCGGTTCACTGGTGATCGATATCATCACCTCCGGCGGCGAACATGATCCGCCGGTATGGCAGCGAATCTTCTGGGCGCTTACCGAGGGCGTGGTGGCTGCGGTATTGTTGATTGCGGGTGGATTGACCGCATTGCAGACCGCCGCCATTGCCAGCGCGTTACCGTTCACCGTGGTAATGATCGTAGTCGCCTATGGCCTATTGAAGGGACTGCGCATGGAAGGGGTCAAGCGCTTGGCGTTTGGAATCCCGCCGTCACCCGGCGGCGGCAGTGCCGCTCCCTGGCAGACACGGCTGCGTACCGTGGTGAGTTTCCCGCCGCGCCAAGACGTCGAACAGTTTATGCGAAATGAGGTCAAGCCGGCGTTGCAGGCGGCGGTGGAGGAACTGCGCAAGCTGGATCGCACGGTGGAGATGCAAAGCCTTGATGAGGAAATGCGCGTAACGGTCTATCACGCCGACGAACCCGATTTCATATACAGCGTGGTCCTGACCGGTTACGAAAAGCCCGGCTTCGCGTTTCCCGAGTTCAATATGCCCACGGATAAGGCGGAAAGGTACTTTCGCGCCGAAGTGCATTTGATGGAGGGCAGCCAGCATTATGACATCAAGGGTTATACGCGGGACCAGATCATCGCCGACTTCATCAATCAATACGAGAAGCATATGCATTTCCTGCATCTGGCGAAATGAGACAGTTGCTAATGGGGTAAGCGGCGCGGTACACCAACTGGTCGTTGTAGCCATTGCTGAAAGCGGGCGTTGATCGCTTTATAGTGTTGTGACCACCAAGCGGCATTGATCTGCATAGCGTTACGAAAGTTGTCCGGCGTGGTCGGCAGGTAGCGGCGCAGCGCGGGATCTATGCGTTGCAATGCGGATTCGCGCACCGGTCCGTAAGGGATGTGACGCGCCTGTTCCGCCAGTTGCGGGCTGGCGGTGGCGAAGCGTACGAATGCCAGTGCCTGCTGCTGGTGGCGGCTGTATTTGGGAATGGCCAGCAGATCGAAGTTCCAGATCTGGTGATCCCACAGCATTCGCAGCCGAGGGTTGTTCTCAGCCATGGCGTTGTAGATACGACCGCTGTAAGCCGAGGTCATGACCACCCGCCGGTTTTTAAGTAGTTGTGGCGGCTGGTTGCCGCTGTCCCACCACACGATATTGGGCTTGAGCTTGTCCAGTATGGAGAAGGCTCGGGTCAAACCCTGCTCGGTTTCCAGCATCGGATAGACATGGCCAGGCTTCACGCCGTCGCTGAGCAGCGCCCACTCCAGATTGCCTTTGGGTGTGCGGCGCAACCCGCGCGCACCGGGAAATTTTTTGACGTCGAAGAAATCATGCAAGGTGCTAGGGGCCAAGCCATGCTTGAAACGATCGCTGTCGTAGGCAACGACGGTAGACCATACCACGGTGCCGATGGCGCAGCGTTGTATGCTGCCGGGCAGAAAATCGTCCGCTGCGGATGTGCCGTCGGACGCCGCCAGCATCTTCGGGTCGAGGGCCAGTAATAACCCCTCGCGGCAGCCGCGCAGCGCGTCGGCCGGTTCCATGTCTATCACGTCCCATTTGACGTTCAGGGAGCGTGACTGGCGACGCAGTTCATCCAATCCGCCATTGTAGTCGAGGACATTGATATCCATGTTGTGTAGTTTTTCGAAGGGTTGGACGAAGGCCAGCATCTGACTGCGGGTGTATGCGCCTCCCCAGCTGACGAAGGTCAGGGAAGGTTCGGCGCTAGCGGTCAGCGGCGCCAACAGCAGTATTGAGGCAGCCCATAGGTTGCGCCGGTTGCCATTGTTGGGGTGAGTGAACCGAAACATTGTGATTACCAATAAATCCCGAAATTGACGTTGAAACGGGTACGCCAGGTGCCGGAGCCGCCGTCAGCCAGCGAGCCGTTGCCCAGATAGACCATGTTGCGACCGCGGATCAAATCCACATAGATATATGTCGGTCCGATGTTGATCAGGCAGCCGGTGGTATTGATATAAGAGGTGTCGAAGCCAAAATCCTTGTCCAGCATGCTGTAGTCGTTATAACAGGTGAGCAGCTTGACGCCTTCCCACGGGACCGGAACATTATAGGCGAGGTTGGTGACGTAGACGGTGCCGCGCGCCGCAATGTCGTGGGTTGCGCCGAATGCGCCCAGCATTACCGTCCGGTCGGAGACCCCGGCGGGGTTGCGCGGATTGTAGCCGTAGCGCGCCATTTCCAGTTGTACGTTCCAACGTCCGCAGTGACTGTCGAGATGGCTGGCCGCCGCCCAACGGTCGCCGTTGGCGCGGGTGTCGGTATTGAATAATCGTCCTGTCATTCCCGATATTCCCAGTTCGTTGGCGCAAGCACTGTTCTTACCGAAGGTATAGGCGGCTCTGGCATTGACGGTATTGGATTCCTGGTTGGCGGCCGCGCCTGTTGTTACCGGGTCATAGGAATAGCGATTGAGATCGGCGGCGTTGCCCAGTTCCGCGTTTTTATAGAAAGCAAGCTGCCAATCCCAGCCGTGATCGTGGTGGTGGAATTTGACACCGGAGTCATAGTCGTCGCTCAAGCCCAGGTAATAGGGGATGCCGAACCAGAAGTTGTGGGCTGCATAGGGTAACAGGCCAAATGGTACTTGGGTGATGCCGCCTTCAATATCATTACGGTCGTTGATGTGATAGCCCACATAGCCGTGATGGATGGTATTCATATAGGTATAGAAGCGGTATTCGGCCGATAGGTACAGCTTGCCGAAATTACCGTCGGCGTTCACCCGGAACAGATCGAAACCGATATCACCGCGGCGCTTTTTCAAGCTGGCATCGTAATCCTTGAGAAAGTAATTGAAACGCAGTGCTCCGCCGAATTTGACCGGTGGTTGCGACGGCTGAAGCCCGTTGGAGGCTTCAGTCGCGTGTTCCTTTTTATCCAGTGTATCACCCTGCAGTTGTTGCAGGCGCTGTTCCAGAATATCAACCCGCTGTTTTAAATTCGTAATATCGGCTGAATTCCCGCCATCGGCGGTGGCCGTTGCCTGCAGCGGCATGCTGCATATTATGCACAGTAAAAAGGTATACACGGCATGACGCCGTTCACCAACGTGATGATCGGAGTACAAGGAGTCTTGTCGAGCTGTCGAATCGATGGCTATCGACATCATAATGAACCACGACTTTCGAATTTATGGTTAATATTCGATGTGGTTATACAATGTTAGGAAATCATAGCCTTGATCTCAACCATGAAATCCCGGCTTGATGCTGGAAATAGGGGACAAAAAATGTGTTATATGTAGATAAGGTTGATGCCTCGCCGTCTATGGGCAGTGAGGCCCGATTTTAACTGCGAGGTGCCGAGGCCAATATTGGTTACACTGCGGATCGAGGATTGAATAGATGGTTTTCCAGTGATCGTGAGCCCCCTTTTCCGCAACTGAGTTGAGTGGAGTTTTATGCTTTTTCGAGTATTTGTCAGTCTGGGGTTGGTGGCGTTGGGCTATTACGTTGGTCGTGAGATAGGCCGCGGCGAGCCTATCCGTAGGGAAATGGAAGAGTTACGTGAACAGGAGCGGTCAAACAGGGCCGTCCCATCGCCGCGACCTTCCGATGACGAGTCGAAGGAATGAACGGCATCTATACGAGTGTGCGGTGTGACAGGATTCACGGGCGCTAACGCCTGCTTAACAATGCATATCGATGAGAAGGAGGGGCTATGATTCTCAGTGAAGATTTCATTGAGCTTGAGACGCCTAGCGGGCCGATGCGTACCCACCGGCTGCGCCCCGCCGTCGCGGGGATATATCCTGGGGTGGTGTTGTTTTCCGAAATCTTTCAGGTGACGGGACCAATCTTGCGTTCGGCGCGGCTGTTAGCCGCGCAAGGCTACATCGTGGTGATTCCCGAGATCTATCATGAGTTCGAGGTCGCGGGCACGGCGCTCCCCTATACTCCGGAGGGGACCGAGAAGGGCAGTCGCTATAAGAACGAAAAGCCATTGGCGGCCTATGATCACGATGCCCGTGTGGCGCTGGATTATCTGATGGATCTGTCCGAATGCAGCGGTCAGTTGGGTTGTCTGGGTTTTTGCATCGGCGGCCACCTCGCCTTTCGCTGCGCTATGAATCAGGATGTGTTAGCGGCGGCCTGCTTCTATCCCAGCGATATCCACAAACGTGCGTTGGGTAAAGGCATGAACGATGATAGTTTGGATCGTATTGCGGAGATCAAAGGCGAACTGCTGATGATCTTCGGTAAGCAAGACCCGATTATTCCCCAAGCAGGACGAGAACTTCTCTACCACACCTTGAACGATGCGGGGATAAATTTCACTTGGCATGAATTCAACGCCGAGCATGCGTTCATGCGCGATGAGGGCCATCGTTATAACGCGGCACTGGCCCCGATTTGTTATGCGCTGCTGTTCGAGTTGTTTCAACGCAAGTTGTATGCGGGTGAGTAGATGGTGCCCGATCACGGTGGGCGAGGATCACCATTAACAATCTTCGAAAACATGTCTTGCAACAACGTCTACTCTGCCATTCTCACTGTTTCGTAAGAATGGCATAATTTTGCTTGATGCGAATATTCATTGTTTTTTAATGAGATGAAAGTACATTAGGTAAATATTACGAGTCGGCTGGACATGTGTTATGTCCAAGCCGTATCGGTATGCTAGGGATTAAGGGCGTAACATTTTGTAGTACCGGATGTTTGAGGTATGACCACGGCGTTTCGGTTGATCTGTTAGCTTAAGACGTCGACTATTATTATTAACTTCATTAGTGCGCCCTTTAGGAGAGTGAGGGTGCAATATGACTAAATTCTGTTATATCTGTCAGAGTAAGATTACATCCATGGAAGACTACCGGACCGTGAAGGGTCTGTTCATCCACCGGATGACGTTATCTCCGGATGGCGAGCGCCGTTATTGCTTCGATGAATACAAGAAGCATCGCAATCGGGAATCGAATCTTGATTCAATGAGAATGGCGGGATGGTAACCCGCTATTGCTGAACCCTTTCCGAGGGCGTATGCCCTCTCTTTTTGTTTGCGGTTTGAATTACACATCGAATTGCAGGCTCGCCAGACGGGCATAGAGCCCGCTTTGGCCGCGCAGGTCGCTGGGTGTTCCCATTTCGACGATATGGCCTTTATCCAATACGACGACGCGCTGTACCTTCTGCACGGTCGCGAGGCGGTGGGCGATGATGAGGGTGGTACGGCCTTCCATGGCGGCGTTGAGCCCCCTTTGCACCAAGATTTCCGATTCGGCGTCCAGGGCGCTGGTCGCCTCGTCCAGTAATAATAGCGGCGCGTCTTTTATGATCGCCCGGGCGATGGCGATGCGTTGGCGTTGTCCGCCGGAGAGGCGGGTGCCGCGTTCACCTAGGAATGTGCGATAGTCTTGTGGCAGTTGATGGACGAAGTCTTCTACCTGCGCGGCTTGGGCGGCGCGCATTACATCGGCGTTAGAGGCATCGGGGCGACCGTAACGGATGTTTTCCATGACGTCTGCAGAGAATATCACCGGATCTTGAGGCACGATGGCGATCTTGTCGCGCAAATCGTGCAGCGACAAGCTACGGATGTCTAGGTCATTGAAGCGAATACAGCCACTAGTGACATCATAAAAGCGTAAAAGTAATTGGAACAAAGTGGTCTTGCCGGCCCCGGACGGACCGACCAGGGCAACGCTTTCGCCGTCGGCGATATCGAGATCGATGTCGTCCAGCGCCGCGATTTGTGGGCGTGCAGGATAATGGAAGCCGACATGGTCGAAACGGAGCGCCGCGCGGTGGGAAGGCGGCAGCGAGTGCATGGCCGCCCCGACAATGGCCGGTTCGGCGCGCAGCAGCTTGGTGTTGAACGAAC
>CAYWIQ010000055.1:0-3139 GCA_964458405.1 uncultured Chromatiaceae bacterium | reverse complement strand
CAGTAGGCGTTCGGCGGCACCGGCGGCGCGCATGATGTCGCCCCAGACTTCGGAGAGGGTTGCGACGCCGCCCGCCACTAACACCGCATAGAGTATGAACGATGCGAGTTGGCCGCCGGTCATGGCGCCGTCTCGCACTTGGTTGGCGCCTACCCACAGCACAAAGATGATGGCCCCCACTACCGCGGTGATCATTAGCGCGGTCAGTGTTGCCCTTACCCGGGTGCGACGCACGGCGGCGTCAAAGCCGGCTTCGGCGCGGTCTGTGAAGCGTTTACCCTCTCGGGGTTCCTGGGTATAGGCTTGTACAGTTGGCATGGCATTGAGAATTTCACCGGCCAGTGCCGAGGCGTCGGCGAGCTTGTCCTGGGATTCCCGCGACAACCGCTTCAGGGCGCGACCTATGGCGAACAACGGCAAGGCTGCCAGGGCCATGAGTCCGAGGTTAAGCAAGAATAGATGGAGGCTGGTGACCGCCAGCATGATCATCCCACCGGTGAATTGAAACAGGCTACGCAGGCCCATGGAGATGGAACTGCCCACCACGGTTTGGATCAAGGTGGTGTCGCCGGTGAGTCGTGACAGCACCTCGCCGGTCTGCAGGGTCTCGAAGAATTGCGGCGACTGCGTCAACACACGGGCATACACCGCGCTGCGCAGATCCGCTGTTACTCGTTCGCCAACCCAGGTTACCGCGTAATATCGCAGGGAAACCGCCATAGCCCACAATGTCGCCAGACCGAACAATACCAGGAAATGGGTGTTGAGGCTCAGGTTATGGAGTAGTCCTCCGTTAGCGGCGTGATTCTTTTCGAAGCCGAAGTCGATGAGGTCGCGAAACGCCAAAGGCACTGTCAGGATAGTGGCGGAGCCAAGACACAATAACAGGAACGCCATGAAGAGCTGGCGGCGATAGGGGCGCAGAAACGGCCACAGTTCCTGTAGGAGCGAGAGTCGGCGGACAGGATTGGGCGGAGGGGGTGTGGAAATGACCGATCCTTTGTGAAATGGTACGAGCATTTTAACACAGGGCTTGCCGTCGAATGGCGGTGTCAATGACGGATCCTTGTTCAGGGATGAGTCTGTTCCCGATCAATCCTCAGCAGGGGATCCTGACGATAAAATTGTTTGAATAGCGCATAGACTCGCGGATAGGATTGCTGCAACAGGTGAGGCCGTTCGAAGAAGTTTTCGGTGACAACCGCGAAAAATTCGGCCGGGTTTGTGGCCGCATATGGATCGATGGCGGTGGGATGATGGTGTTGCAGGTGCTGACGGAGATCATTGAATGCGGATGTCAGTGCAGCGGTCCAGGCAGGTCGCGACATTTCAATGTGCAGCGGCGGCATGCCGTTGGCTGCGCCGTTCAGCATGTCGATTTTATGGGCAAATTCGTGGAGGATAACGTTGGTGCCGTGGGGATGAACGCCGGGTTGGCTGTCGTGCCACGACAGGATCACCGGCCCGCGCCCCCAGGATTCGCCGCCCAAGGTATGGCGGGTACGGTGCACCACGCCGGCAGCGTCATGTTCCTCGCGATCTGTCACGAAGCTATCGGGGTAAACGATGATTTCGCGCCAACCGTCGTAATAGGCAAGGTCGAGATTCAGTATCAACAGACAGGCTTGTGCCGCAATGATCACCCGCATCGTATCGTTGACCTCAAGCCCCTGGGCGCCGACGATGCTCTTTTTGCGCATAAAGCGGCTGGTCAGTATTCTGAGGCGATGCCGTTCGGTGGGCGACAGGCTCGCCACCACCGCCGCGTGGGATAATATAGAGATCCACAATGAAATGGGGATACGGTGCTTGCGCAGTAACCGTCGGCGCCACCAGCGCTGCAGGCGGTTCATGGCGGATCCGCATTCGGTGGAGTTACTGCGCCGTTATCTCGTAGCATAAGCGGATCATATACCGAAACGGTCGTGACATCGTCACTCCGGTGGGGAATAACGTGGTATCTTTTGATCAGGGCAATGACGGTGACAAAGTCAGGTCCGTTTAAAACTTCAATTGAGTGGTTGAGTAGTAGCAATGGTCGACAAAGTAGAATTATCACCTTATGAGCGTCTCGGTGGCGAGCAGGCGGTGCGTGGGTTGGTGGATCGCTTTTATGATCTCATGGACAGTCTGCCGGAGGCGCGACAAATCCGAGATTTGCACCCCCAAGACCTGGCTGGATCCCGGGATAAATTGTTCAAATTTTTGTCGGGATGGCTGGGTGGGCCGTCGCTATACGTCGCGGAATACGGTCATCCGCGGTTGCGGGCGCGGCATTTGCCGTTTCCTATCGGCGAGGCGGAGCGGGATGCTTGGCTGAGCTGTATGGAACAGGCGTTGGCGGAGACGCCTATGGAGGATTTGCTGCGCAATCATTTGCTGCAGTCCTTGCGCAATACTGCCGATCACATGCGCAATCGTTAATTTTCAGCGATAACGCGATGATTCAGTGTAAATCGTGGCGACTTGACTTTGTCATTGGGTATTTGCGCATTTGGCGCTTATCCAATGACCGGTCATGCTGCCGGTCGTGGTCATGGTGTTAGTGCCGTTGCTGATGGTCATGGCCACCTTGCCGGAGACATGTTCGCGGTCTTTGGCCTGGTAACTGTAGGTGCCTTTGGTATGGGTGTCACTCTTGGTGCAATCTATGGTGCCGCTCATGCTATGGCCGGAGTGCTTGGATAGTTTGTTACTGCACTTCATTCCGGGTGGTTGTGCCGTGAAGAGATCTTCGCTCTTGTTGATGTCCTCCTTCGAGATGCATTGGCGTAGTTCCCGAGTGTGAGGCTTGGCGCTTTCCGTCATCATCCGCTCTATTGCCGCGCGCTGTTGGGGGCTCATGCCCTTTAAGCGTTCTTTCGGAATGGGCGGCATGCCGTGCATCTCCCCACTGACCGTCATCTGCCATAAACCCGGTTTGATATTGAGGGGTTCCGCCAGGGCGTGGCTAGCCGCCACGGCCAGGAAGGCTGTGGTGAGGGCTACACCGTATCTGCGATATGGATGCATGGTATCTGCTCTCCTGTTTTAGTCGTTATGCACCAATTTTTACGGATTATACCGATTGATTGCCATGAAAACTAATCCGCTCTCTATGGGCGCTACAACATTGTGATGCGTTTATATGGTGGTTCGT
>CAYWIQ010000054.1:0-9905 GCA_964458405.1 uncultured Chromatiaceae bacterium | reverse complement strand
ATGTCATATACCGCCGTATCGACGACTTGTTTCTCGACCCCGAAGCCTTCAATCCCGAATCAACCCTAGGCGTGCCGGGGTTGATGCGTGCCTGGAAGGCGGGCAATGTGGCGTTGGCCAACGCCCCGGGGGCGGGGGTGGCGGATGACAAGGTGGTATACGCCTTCGTGCCGCAGATGATCCGCTATTATCTGGATCAGGATCCTATCATCGCCAACGTGGATACCTTTCTGTGTGCCGACAAGAAACAGCGCGATCATGTACTGGCCAACCTAGATAAACTGGTGGTGAAGCCCGCCAACGAATCCGGCGGCTACGGCATGTTGATCGGTCCCCAGGCCAGTCGCAAGGAGCGCGAACGCTTCGCCCGGCAGATACGCAAGGAACCGCGCAATTACGTCGCCCAACCCTTGTTGACCTTATCCACCGCACCCACCTTGGTGGGAGATCAGGTCGAGCCGCGGCATCTGGATCTCAGGCCGTTTATCCTGTCGGGACAGAAGATCTCGGTCACCACCGGCGGCCTTACTCGCGTCGCCTTGAAGAAGGGGTCGACGGTGGTGAATTCTTCCCAGGGGGGCGGCAGCAAGGATACCTGGATCGTAGACAGCGGGGGGGCATGAGCATGTTATCGCGCGTCGCCGAGAACATCTATTGGATGGCCCGCTACATGGAACGAGCGGAGGATACCGCGCGCTTGGTAAATGTCACCACTCACCTGGCGCTGGATCTGCCCAAGCAGGTGTCTTTCGATTGGGAGACGTTGCTGGATATCACCGGTAACAGTGAGATATTCCGGAGTCATTACGGCGAGGCCGACGACCGCAGCCTGGTGCGTTTCCTGGTGGGTGACACCCTCAATCCCGGTTCGGTCATCAGCTCTCTGGGCAATGCCCGGGAAAACGCGCGTACCATCCGCGATAGTATCCCCCGCGAGGCCTGGGAACAGATCAACAACCTCTATCTCAAATGTAAAGGCAACCTGCAATTCGGCCTGTCGCGGCGTGGGCGTTACGACTATCTACACTGGTCCATTCTCGGTGTCCAGACCATTACCGGTTTGTTGGCCGGGACCATGACCCACGACGTCGGTTACGACTTTTTACGCATGGGACGTAACCTGGAACGGGCCGACATGTCCACCCGCATCATCGACGTACGGTCCGTCAACCTGTTGGCGGAAAAGTCGGTAGACCTGGCGCCGTTCGAGAATATCCAATGGATGAGTGTGTTGAAGTCCTTGACGGGCTATCAGATGTATCGCCGTGCCATGCAGGTACGGGTGCGGCGCCCCGACGTGTTGAAATTCCTGTTTCAGGACCGGCGTTTCCCGCGCTCGTTTTATCATTCCATATGCGAAGTGGAAAGTTGCCTGCAAGATCTGCCGCGTAACGATGCCCCGTTGCGCCAGGTGGCCCAATTGCAGCGGATGGTGACCGACGCCAAGCCGGGACGCCTGAGCCAGGACGACCTGCATCAATTCATAGACGAACTGCAAGCCAGCTTGGCGGGCGTCCATGACCAGATCGCCGCTACCTATTTCGAGTTGACCGTGCCCGCGCCCCTCAGCTCCGCAGCAGGAATGTCTTAAGCGCTGCGGCGTTGTTGTGGTCCGCATCCTTGGCGGCGTAGAGCAGGGTGATCTGGGTCGACGCGGCCAAGTTGCGCAGCGTTTCCACATTGTCATGTTGTTCTTCCAGTTCCAGAAAATAGCGCCGCTGAAATTCCCGCCATCTGCGCGGGTCGTGGTTGAACCAGTGGCGCAATTCGGTGGACGGAGCGATGTCCTTCAGCCACATGTCGACGGTGGCCCGTTCCTTGGTCAGGCCGCGCGGCCATAGCCGGTCCACCAATATCCGATGGCCATCGCTAGCGGCCGGTGGATCGTAGATGCGTTTGATCTTGATCGACACGGCGGCGATCCCGGCGTTTCATCCGTTAAGCTTCAACAGGATGGCATTGATATTGTTATTGAGTAGCCGCGTGCGGATCTTGTTCAATTCCCGCAGGTCCTGATACGGCCCGACCCTGACCCGGTGCCAGGTGTCGTTGTTCTTGACGGTTACGGTGTCGATCTTGGATTCCACTCCCAGCAAGGCCAGCCGTGCCTTGAGAGTGTCGGCTTCGGCATAACTGCGGAACGAACCGGCTTGCAGGAAATACGTCCCCGGTTTGTCTACGGGCTCGGTTCGACCGGCCTTATCGCGTACATTGGGGACCACCACCTCCATCTTGGGAAGGATGGTGTAGAAGTCGAATTGCTGCTTGGATTTCGTGTCTTTCGATTTTGTCTGTGCCGTCGTGTGGTCCGGCCCGGACGATTTCCCACCCTGTGCGTTATTTGGAAGTGGCGGCGGATGGTGGAGACGGTCACGCAGCGAAGAGAAGAAGGCGATAGATAAACCGATGGCGAGTCCGGCCAGCAACCAGGCCCAGCCCGGCAGCGGCTTACCGCGCCGCGCCGCACGCTTGCGCTTGCGGGCTTTATTAGTGGCTTGCGCCATGGTTTACATTGACTCGGGTGCCGACACCCCGAGCAGGTTCAGGCCGTTGCGGATCACTTGTCGGGTAGCCAGGATCAGGTTGAGGCGCGCGTCACGCAGCCCGTCGTCCTCCACCAGGAATTGATGGCTGTTGTAATAGGTGTGGAAGTCATAGGCCAGTTCCCGTAGGTAATGGGCGACCTGGTGTGGTTCATGGTTGAGCGCCGCGGTTTCCACTACTTCCGGATAACGCGAGAGACTCACCATCAGTTTCTGTTCGTGTTCCTCATGGAGCAAATGGAGCTGGCGGTTGCCGCGTTGGGCGTCCCGCGTCAGGCCTTTTTCCTCCAATTGGCGCATGACGCTGCATACCCGGGCGTGGGCATACTGGATGTAATACACCGGGTTATCGGATGACTGGGATTTGGCCAGGTCCAGATCGAAGTCCATGTGCTGCTCGCACTTGCGGGTCACATAAAAGAACCGCGCCGCATCGTTGCCCACTTCGGCGCGCAATTCACGCAATGTCACGAACTCGCCGGAGCGGGTGGACATCTGCATGCGTTCCCCGCCCTTGTAGAGGATGGCGAACTGCACCAACAGCACATCCAGTTTCGCGGGATCATCGCCCATGGCCTGCAAGGCCGCCTTGACCCGTGGCACGTAGCCGTGATGATCGGCGCCCCACACGTCGATGACGCGCTCGAATCCCCGTTGCAGTTTGTCCATGTGATAGGCGATATCGGAGGCGAAATAGGTGGTCTGGCCGTTGTCGCGCACCAGCACCCGGTCCTTTTCATCACCGTAATCCGTGGCGCGGAACCACAGCGCGCCGTCTTGCTCGTAGGCGTGGCCGCTGGTCTTGAGGCGTTCCAGGGCGCGGCTGACAGCGCCACTCGCCGTGAGGGAGTGTTCTGAATACCACGTATCGTAGACGACGCCGAATTCCTCCAGATCCTGGCGAATGTCGGCGAGCACGTAATGCAAACCCGCCTCGAAGACTTTGCGATAGTCAGCGGGGCCCAACAGCGTTTGGGCGCGGGCGATAACGGCATCGATGTGTTCTTCTTTATCGCCGCCTACCGGTGCGTCCGGTGGCAGACCGGTCATGACGTCGGCGGCGGCACGATCAAATTTATCTCCGTGGATCTGACGCAGTGACGCTGCGATGTCACGCACATAGGCGCCTTTGTAGCCGTTGGCGGGGAAGGTCAAACCTTCCCCGCCCGTCTCCAGGTAACGCAGCCAAACGCTGGCGGCGAGGATATCCATCTGGCGGCCGGCGTCGTTGACGTAGTATTCGCGATGGACGCGAAAACCCGCCGTGTCCAGGAGATTGGCCACCGCCGCACCGTAGGCGGCGCCGCGGCCATGACCCACATGCAGCGGGCCGGTAGGGTTGGCGGACACGTATTCCACCTGGATGGCGCGTTGCCGACCCACTTCGCTGCGGCCATATTCGTTGCCGACATCCAAAATGGCGCCGACGGTTTGTTGATAAGCCGCGGCGGTCAAAAAGAAATTGATGAAGCCCGGGCCGGCGATCTCCACCTTGTTGACCAAGTCCGAGGCTGGGAGGGTATCCACGATCAGCTGCGCCAATTCCCGCGGTTTGCGGCCGGCGGCCTTGGTCAAGATCATGGCGGCGTTGGTGGCGAAGTCGCCGTGCTGGCGGTCGCGGGTACGTTCCACTTTGGCGTCGACATTGGCGTCGGCAGGCAGGTCGCCACGCTGTCGCAGTTGCCGCAAGGCTTGGCTAAGCAGGGCTTCAAGTTGGTGTTTCATGGTTGCGAAATCGTTAAGGTGCAATGCGATAAATTAATCCGCGTATTATCCGGGGTCTGAGGCGGCTTGCAAGCGCCTTGCGGTTACAGCATCTCCATGGGGTCCACATCCACCGACCAGCGCACCTTGCGCGCGGCGGGTAACTGCGCCAACGACGGCAGCCAGGCGTCCAATAGTCGATGCAGGTCGGCACGTAGCGCCGACTGTATCAGTAATTGTGCGCGATAACGCCCGGCGCGGCGTTCCATGGGAGAGGGGATGGGGCCCAGCAACTCGACGCCCGGGATCGCCAGCCCCTGCGCCAGTTCCGCTGCGGTGGTGAGGAAACGGACGGGCGCCTGGGCGGCGGTGGCCTCGGCGCGTAATAGGGCGAGATTGATATACGGTGGAAACTGGGCTTCGCGGCGTTCCGCCATGGCGGCGACGGCGAAACGGTGGTAACCCTCGGTCAACAAGGTGCGTAGCAGGGGGTGATCCGGGTGATGGGTTTGGATTACCACTTCGCCGGCCTGTTCGGCGCGGCCGGCGCGGCCGGCGACCTGGATGATCAATTGTGCCATGCGTTCGCCGGCCCGGAAGTCGGCGCCGAACAGACCCTGGTCGCCGTCGAGGATGGCGGCCAAGGTGACATTGGGGAGATGGTGGCCCTTGGCCAGCATCTGGGTGCCGAGCAGGATACGGTAATGACCACTGAGCGCGTCGTCCAGCAAGCGTTGCAGCGCCCCCTTGCGGCGGGTGCTGTCGCGGTCAATGCGGGCACATTGGTAGTGCGGAAAATGGTCGCGTAAGGTCTGTTCCACCCGTTCGGTACCGTGGCCGATGGTACGCAATTCGGTGCCGTCGCACTCGGGACAGCGCTCGACCATGGGTTGTTCCGCGCCGCAATGATGGCAACGCAAGCGGCGTTGACCCTGGTGATAGGTAAGATGGGCATCGCAACGTCTGCAATGCGCTACCCAGCCGCAGTCGTGGCACAGCAGTGTCGGGGCGAAGCCGCGGCGATTGAGGAATAGCAATACCTGATTACCCTGTTCGAGGTGGTCGCTGATGGTCTTCAGCAGACTGGGAGACAGATTGCCGGTCAGTTTTTGTTTGCGCATGTCCACCGTGCGTAGCCGCGGTGGTTTGGCGTCTCCGGCGCGGGCCGGGAGTTCGAGGCGCTGATAGCGGCCGCGTTCGGCGTTGTACAAGGTTTCGAACGCGGGCGTGGCGGAGCCGAGCACAATGGGGATGCCCAATTGGCGGGCACGCCATACCGCCACGTCGCGGGCGTGATAACGCAAACCGTCCTGTTGCTTGAAGGAGGGATCGTGTTCTTCATCGATAATAACGATCCCAGGCCTGCGGAGGGGCGTGAAGACCGCCGAGCGGGTCCCGATGATGATAGGTGCCCGGCCGCTGCGTGCCAGCAGCCAGGCCTGCAGCCGCTCGCTGTCGTTGAGGCCCGAATGCAAGACGGCCGGTATGTGACCTAAGCCGGCACTGAAGCGGTTGATGAGCTGCGGTGTGAGTCCGATCTCCGGCACCAGCACCAATGCCTGGCGACCGGCGGCGATGACACGGCGGATGATGCGGAGATAGACCTCGGTCTTGCCGCTGCCGGTGACGCCGTCCAATAGAAAACTGGAGAAGTCGCCGAGGGCGGCGGCTACGGTGTCGACGGCGTGGTGTTGTGCGTCATTGAGCATGACATCGGCTAATGGCGGCAGCGCCTGTGGTTGAGTAGGGGTTGGGCTTTGATCGGAATAGTCCACCCAACCCTTTTTCATCATGGTGCGCATGGCGTCGTGCCAGTGCATCGCCGTTGCATTTAATGTCTCGCTGCTCACGCCGTCGGGCGACAGTTGCAGGTGATGAAGCAACGCCGCCTGGCGCGGCGCGCGTTTGAGATCGTCGTGTGATACGGATCGTCCAGCATCGGTGAGTCGCCAGATGCGCACGGTCATCAGTTGCGCCGCCTGCCCGCTGCGTAAGGCGGTGGGCAGCAGGGTGGACAGGACTTCCCCCAGTGGATGGTGGTAGTAGCGGCTCACCCAACGACTCAATTCCAGTAGGTCTTGACTCAGCAGCGGTTCCCGGTCGAGTAACGATAAGGCCGGACGTAATCGTTGTGATGCAATGCGGCTGTGTTCGGCGACCTGCATCAAGACTCCTACAGCCTTGCGTTTGCCGAAGGGGACTTGAACCCGCATGCCGGGGAGCAAGGTCTGGCGGTTGCAATGGGGCGGCGGTAGATAATCGAGGCTGCCATGCAGCGGGCTGGGAACGGCCACCTGAAGGACGAAGGCGTCAGACACTAAATTCATGGCGTTACTCTAGCAGGTTTGGTTGGGGCGACGACGCCAGGTGGCCATCAGTGCATTAGGGGGCTGGCTTAATGCCACGGTTGATTAAAATTAGATAACCCATTACGTGTAAAGAGGTTTGCTGCTTATCCACAAAATCTGTGGATAACTATGTGGAAGAAATGGGATCAAGCGTCGCTAATGCCCGTGGTTATTGGAAAAGTGACAAATTGATTACAAAATGATCTGGCATACAAAATATTTTATTATCAATCGGTTAATAATTATTTTCCCATGTGGTCGTCATTATCTTGACAGAAGTGGAGCGATGAGGGTATAGGCGGACCCGATTGTGCATAAAGACGATCCCCTCGTGACAGTTTGTCCCAAAATCGGGGTTAAGCGCCCGGGTCGGGCGACCCTATATATTAGAGGGTCAGGGTCGGGTATATGTCATTGCTGTCGTTAAGTTAGAACGGACGTACCACTACCAGGATGACCACACCGATCAGAATCAGTACCGGGATCTCGTTAAACCAGCGATAGAAGACATGACTGTGGCGATTGCGGTCGTGCTTGAAGGCCGTCACCAACTTCCCGCAATACACGTGGTAGATAATCAGTAGCGCCACCAAGGCCAGTTTGGCATGCAGCCAGCCGCTCCGACCGTAGGCCGCCCAGCCATAATCGATCAGCATCCAGATTCCCAGGGCCACGGTTAGGACCGCGCCCGGGGTCATGATGCCGTAGTAAAGCTTGCGTTCCATGATCTTGAAGCGCGCGATACCGGGGGCGTCGTCGGTCATGGCGTGATAGACGAACAGGCGGGGTAGATAGAACAGGCCTGCGAACCAGGTGACCATGAAGATAACGTGGAAGGCTTTAACCCAAATCACTGAAAGGCATCCTTCAGGAGCAAATTTAGGCGCGATTATACGCCGTGTGCGTGGCGATGCCGATAGCGTTGATGCTTGTGTTGAGATGATCGCGCACCCATAGGCCGCCTATGATCATCGACGATTTCCATGGAGTAGTGTATCTTGTGATGCAATGCCAAGCAGTGCATGAAGAGCGGTCAATATAAGATTTGCATAGAGATTATGAATCGCAGCGCGGCACCCAATCACGGGAGAACGACACTTCATCGCGATGGTTCGGGGTCGCGTTGAGGGTGGCGATCGTCATCCGGTTTCCGGGACGCTGACGGGCCGCAGGTGCGTTAAGAGCAAACTTTTAGATCAACTGGGTGGGGGCGCTGGATACCGGGTGCCTTGATCATGTGGACTGTTCTGATATGACTACCTTGAGATAATGGGTTGGATGCCGCCATGAAGCGCAATTGCTTGGCAGCATCGCCGACGTTTTGACATTTACGCAGGAGTACATCCAAGGCCGACGGCCTTGCTCAGCCTTCGAATGAAGCTAAATATCTCTAAAGCCGGGAAACGCATGCTGTCGCTGGACGATTGGAGCAAGCGTTTGATCTTCTGGTTCGGCGCGGTGGTAGTGGGTGTGGTCGCGGCGGGTTACGCCTATGTCGCCGATTATGCTCAGGAGTTTTTTTCCAAGTTCGTTGCTTACAACGCCTTATTGCCGTTTATCATCAGCCCCATCATATTTGCCGTTGCCGCGTGGTTGACCGCCAAGTATTGCCCCGGCGCCGTGGGCAGCGGTATTCCCCAGGCCATTGCCGCCCGGGTGGCGCAGAAGCCGGGCGAGCGTCATTATCTGCTGGGGCCGCGCATCATCTTCGGTAAGATCCTCTTTACCACGCTGGCATTGCTGGGCGGCGCCTCCGTCGGTCGTGAGGGGCCGACGGTGCAGGTCGGCGCCGCCATTCTCTATTTGGGGGCATCGTTCGGTAAGGTTAACGAGGAAACCTCGCGCAGTCTGATTCTTGCCGGTGCGGCGGCGGGGGTGGCGGCAGCCTTCAATACGCCGCTGGCGGGTATCGTCTTTGCCATCGAGGAGATGGCGCGCGCCTTCGAGCATCGTTACAGCGGCGTGGTGTTGACCGCCATCGTCCTCGCCGGCGCCTCGTCGTTGTCCATCCTCGGCAACTATAGTTATTTTGGGTTCGCCAACGGCGGTTTTTCCTTGAGTCGGGATTGGCTGGTGATCGCCTTTGTGGGCGGGGTAGGCGGATTGTTGGGCGGGTTGTTTTCCAAGATTCTTACCGATGGCGCCACGCGCATTTACGGTGGGTTGCAGCGTCGTAATCTCTTTCATCCGGCGGTATTCGCGGCGGTGTGCGGTTTGGTCATTGCCGTATTGGGTTATGCCACCCATGGTGACACCTTCGGCAGCGGTTATGCGCAGGCCAAGGCGATGTTACACGGTGAAAGCGGTTCTTGGGGTTATACCATCGCCAAGTTTATTGCTACCACCGTATCCGGCTTCAGCGGCTTGCCCGGCGGTATCTTTTCTCCCAGTCTGTCGGTAGGCGCCGGCTTGGGCGCCTCCATGGCGCCCTGGTTTCCCGAGACACCGGCGGCGGGGGTGGTGTTGCTGGGGATGACGGCCTATTTCTCCGGCGTGACGCAGGCGCCCATCACCGCCTTTATCATCGTTCTGGAAATTTCAGGCCGCCAGTCATTGCCGGTGCCGCTTATCGCTGTCAGCGTGATCGCCGTGGCGGTGAGTCGTCTGATCTGTCCGGTGTCGCTCTATCATTCCCTGGCGAATAATTTCATCATCGCTATGAAAAAGTCCACCGCGGGTGACAAGCAAGGCGAAAATGAAGATAAAGATAAGGATAAAGAGGCGGTCGCCTGACGCCGGCTACCTGCCACATCATCCTTGCCGTGCCATCAGCGGCCATGGCCGATGATCGATGGCGATGATTTCTTCTGAGTGGAGCTTATGGGGCCTGTTTGTCAGCGCCTTCATCTCGTCCACCTTATTGCCCGGCGGTTCCGAGGCGCTATTGGTTTTGCTGGCCGCCAAAGGTGCGGGTGACAAACTGATCCTGTTGGCGGTGGCCACGTTAGGGAACACACTGGGCGGTATGAGCACCTGGGGGCTGGGGCGGATCATCGCTTGGCGCTTGCCTGCCCGGCGGTTTACCGACCGGGAACAGCGGGCCATTACCCGTATTCAGCGCTGGGGTAGCCCGACGTTGTTATTGTCATGGGTGCCGGTCATCGGCGATCCTCTATGCCTGGCGGCGGGGTGGCTGCGTATCCACTGGGTGCCGTCCTTGCTGTATATCGCGGTTGGTAAGGCCGCCCGTTACGCCGTGTTGCTGCTATTGGCATAGGTGGCCTACGGGAATCTCCCGGTAGGCATGTTACAATAGACGTCCACGGTTTTTTCAAGTATCCCGAAGGTTTTCCCGCCGACAAGATAACAC
>CAYWIQ010000053.1:0-10001 GCA_964458405.1 uncultured Chromatiaceae bacterium | reverse complement strand
TCGGTGGCGGCGTCGCTGATCCCGTTCCTGGAACATGACGACGCCAACCGCGCCTTGATGGGGTCGAACATGCAGCGCCAGGCGGTGCCGACCTTGCGTGCCGAGAAGCCTTTGGTGGGTACCGGCATCGAGCGGGTGGTGGCCCAGGATTCCGGCGTGACCGTGGTGGCCAAGCGCGGCGGCACCATCGACTCGGTGGACGCCAGCCGCATCGTGGTGCGGGTCAACGATGAAGAGACCCTGGCCGGCGAGGCGGGTGTGGACATCTATCCACTCACCAAGTACACCCGTTCCAACCAGAACACCTGTTTGAATCAGCGGCCGCTGGTGAAAACCGGTGATGTCATCGCCCGTGGCGACGTGTTGGCCGACGGTCCCTCCACCGACATGGGTGAGCTGGCCCTGGGCCAGAACATGCTGGTGGCCTTCATGCCCTGGAACGGCTACAATTTCGAGGACTCCATCCTCATCTCCGAGCGGGTGGTGCAGGAAGATCGCTTCACCAGCATCCACATCGAGGAGCTCAACTGCGTGGCCCGCGACACCAAGTTGGGGCCGGAAGAGATCACCGCCGACATCCCCAACGTGGGCGAGGCGGCCCTGGCCAAGCTGGATGAATCGGGCATCGTCTACATCGGCGCCGAAGTGGCGGCGGGCGACATCCTGGTGGGCAAGGTCACTCCCAAGGGTGAGACCCAGCTGACGCCTGAAGAGAAGCTGCTGCGCGCCATCTTCGGTGAGAAGGCCTCCGACGTGAAGGACACCTCCATGCGGGTGCCGTCCGGCATGAACGGTACGGTGATCGACGTGCAGGTGTTCACCCGTGAAGGCGTGGAGAAGGACAAGCGTTCCAAGGAGATCGAGAAGTCCGAGTTAGAGAAATTCAAGAAGGATCTCTACGACCAGTTCCGTATCCTGGAAGACCATGTCTATCAGCGTGTGGAAAAGTTACTGCTGCGTAAGACCGCGGCGGGCGGCCCCAAGAAATTGAAGACCGGTACCACCATCACCAAGGACTATCTGGAAGATGTGCCGCGTGAGAAGTGGTTCGAGATTCGTCTGCAGAACGAGGAGGCCGACAAACAGTTGGAGCAGCTCGCCGAGCAATTGAAGGAGCGCCGCAAGGACTTCGACAAGCGCTACGACGAGAAGAAGGCCAAGCTCACCGCCGGCGACGACCTCGCGCCGGGCGTGCTCAAGATGGTCAAGGTCTATCTGGCGGTGAAGCGCCGCATCCAGCCCGGCGACAAGATGGCCGGCCGTCACGGCAACAAGGGCGTGATCTCCATGATCGTGCCCGCTGAGGATATGCCGTTCGATGCCAACGGTATGCCGGTGGACATCGTGCTCAACCCCCTGGGCGTGCCGTCGCGCATGAATGTGGGCCAGGTCCTGGAGGCCCACCTGGGCTGGGGCGCCAAGGGCCTGGGTTACCGCATCGGCGAGATGCTGGATGCCCAGCGCAACGCCGGCGAGATCCGTCAGTTCCTGGATAAGGTCTACAACACCAGCGGTAAGAAGGAAGATCTCAAGTCCCTCACCGATAGCGAAGTCTTGGAGTTGAGCAACAATCTGCGTCGCGGCGTACCTATGGCCACCCCGGTGTTCGATGGCGCCGCCGAGGCGGAGATCAAGGGGATGTTGGATTTGGCGGGTCTGCCCAAGTCCGGCCAGACAACCTTGTATGACGGGCGTACCGGCGAGGCCTTCGACCGGCCGGTGACCGTGGGCTACATGTACATGCTCAAGCTCAACCACTTGGTGGATGACAAGGTTCATGCCCGGTCAACCGGTCCTTACAGCCTGGTTACCCAGCAGCCGCTGGGTGGTAAGGCCCAGTTCGGCGGCCAGCGCTTTGGTGAGATGGAGGTGTGGGCCCTGGAGGCCTATGGCGCCGCCTACACCTTGCAGGAGATGTTGACCGTGAAGTCTGATGACGTCACCGGCCGCACCAAGATGTACAAGAACATCGTGGACGGCGACCATCGCATGGAGGCCGGCATGCCCGAGTCCTTCAACGTGTTGGTCAAGGAGATTCGGGCGCTCGGCATCGACATCGAGCTGGAGCAGTATTGATACACATGTAGGGTGGGTTTGGCGCCAATGGCGTTAAGCCCACCAACCGATGGCGGGTTACGCTTGGCGAACCCACCCTACATACGACTCGAAACTTTCGGGTAGGAGACGCAATGAAAGATCTACTTAGCATTTTGAAGCAGCAGGGGCAGGTCGAAGAATTCGACGCCATCCGCATCGGCTTGGCATCGCCGACCAAGGTGCGCTCCTGGTCTTTTGGTGAGGTTAAGAAGCCGGAGACCATCAACTACCGTACCTTCAAGCCCGAGCGCGACGGCTTGTTCTGCGCCAAGATTTTCGGGCCGGTAAAAGACTATGAATGCTTGTGCGGCAAGTACAAGCGCCTCAAGCACCGCGGCGTGATCTGCGAAAAGTGTGGTGTAGAGGTGACCCTGGCTAAGGTGCGCCGCGAGCGCATGGCTCACATAGAACTGGCCAGTCCCGTGGCTCACATCTGGTTCTTGAAGTCCCTACCGTCGCGCATGGGTCTGTTGCTGGACATGACCCTGCGCGATATCGAGCGAGTGTTGTATTTCGAATCTTTCGTGGTGATCGACCCCGGCATGACCCAGTTGGAGCGCCGCCAGTTGCTCACCGACGAGCAATATCTGGATGCTATCGAAGAATACGGTGATGAATTCGACGCGCGCATGGGCGCCGAGGCGGTGCACGAATTGCTGTCGCGCATCGATCTCGAGAAGGAGGCGATCACCCTGCGCGAGGAGATCGCCACCTCCGGCTCCGACACCCGGATCAAGAAGCTCACCAAGCGCCTCAAGCTGATCGAGGCCTTCACCGAGTCGGGCAATCGTCCCGAATGGATCGTCATGACCGTGCTGCCGGTGCTGCCGCCCGAGTTGCGGCCCCTGGTGCCGCTGGACGGCGGCCGTTTCGCCACCTCGGACTTGAACGATCTGTATCGCCGCGTCATCAACCGTAATAACCGCCTCAAGCGGTTGCTGGATCTCAACGCGCCGGACATCATCGTGCGCAACGAGAAGCGCATGTTGCAGGAGGCGGTGGACGCCCTGCTGGATAATGGCCGCCGCGGCAAGGCCATCACCGGTTCCAATCGTCGTCCGCTCAAGTCCCTCGCCGACATGATCAAGGGCAAGCAGGGCCGCTTCCGCCAGAACCTGCTGGGCAAGCGCGTCGACTACTCCGGCCGTTCGGTAATCGTGGTGGGGCCGACGCTCAAGCTGCATCAATGCGGTCTGCCCAAATTGATGGCCCTGGAGCTGTTCAAGCCCTTCATCTTCAGTAAGCTGCAATTGCGCGGCCTGGCCACCACCATCAAGGCGGCCAAGAAGCTGGTGGAACGCCAAGGTCCCGAAGTATGGGACATCCTGGAAGAGGTGATCCGCGAACATCCCGTGCTGTTGAACCGCGCGCCTACTCTGCACCGCCTCGGCATCCAGGCCTTCGAACCGGTGTTGATCGAGGGTAAGGCTATCCAGTTGCATCCACTGGTATGTACCGCCTACAACGCCGACTTCGACGGCGACCAGATGGCGGTACACGTGCCGCTGTCTTTGGAGGCGCAGATCGAGGCCCGCGCCTTGATGATGGCCACCAACAACGTGCTGTCACCCGCCAACGGCGATCCCATCATCGTGCCGACCCAGGACGTGGTGTTGGGGCTGTATTACATGACCCGCGAACGTGCCGAGGCCAAGGGTACCGGTATGGCCTTCGCCGATGTCGCGGAGGTGCATCGTGCCTATCAGAACAGCGTGGTGGAATTGCACGCCCGGGTAAAGGTGCGGATCGATGAGCAGGTGTTTGATGAAAACGGCGCGATACAGGCGCGCCGTCGCGTCGTCGATACCACTGCAGGCCGTGCCTTGTTGGCGGAGCTGTTGCCGGCGGGTCTGCCCTTCGACTTGGTTAATCAGGACTTGAGCAAGAAGGCCATTTCCCGCTTGGTGAATACCTGCTATCGCCGCGTGGGCCTGAAGGCTACTGTGGTGTTCGCCGATCGTCTGATGTACACCGGTTTTTACTACGCCACGCGCTCCGGCGTGTCGGTGGGTGTGGATGACATGGTCGTGCCCAAGCGCAAGGTAGGCATTGTCACCGCCGCCGAGCATGAGGTGAAAGAGATCGAAGAGCAGTACACCTCCGGTCTGGTGACCAACGGCGAGCGCTACAACAAGGTAGTGGATATCTGGTCCCACGCCAATGACCAGGTCGCCAAGGCCATGATGGAGGAATTGGGTACCGACCTGGTGAAGGACAAAACCTCAGGCGCGGATGTTAAGCAGCCGTCCTTCAATTCCATCTACATGATGGCCGATTCCGGCGCCCGTGGTAGCGCCGCGCAGATTCGCCAATTGGCGGGGATGCGCGGCCTGATGGCCAAGCCTGACGGCTCCATCATCGAAACGCCGATCACCGCGAATTTCCGCGAGGGGTTGGACGTGTTGCAGTACTTTATCTCCACCCACGGTGCCCGTAAGGGTCTGGCCGATACGGCGCTGAAGACGGCCAACTCCGGTTATCTCACCCGCCGTCTGGTGGATGTGGCCCAGGATTTGGTCATCACTGAAGTGGATTGCGGGACCACCAACGGCTTGCTCAAGGCGCCGTTGATTGAGGGTGGCGACGTGGTGGAGCCGTTGCGTGAACGGGTGCTGGGTCGGGTGGTGGCCGAGGACGTCCCTACTCCGGGCAACCCCAGCGAAATCGCCGTGCCGGCCGGTACCCTGCTGGACGAAGACTGGGTCGACAGCCTCGAGGCCATGAGTATCGATCACGTCATGGTACGGTCACCTATTACCTGCGAGACCCGCTACGGGGTGTGCGCTGCCTGTTACGGCCGCGATCTTGCCCGCGGTCACCGGGTGAACATCGGTGAGGCGGTGGGCGTCATCGCCGCTCAGTCCATCGGTGAGCCCGGTACCCAGCTGACCATGCGTACCTTCCACATCGGCGGTGCGGCCTCCCGTTCCGCTGCGGTGAACAGCGTGGAAGTGAAGTCCAAGGGTAAGGCGCGCTTACATAACATCAAGATGGTTAAGCACGCCGACGGTAACAATGTGGCGGTGTCCCGCTCCGGCGAATTGACCGTGCTTGATGAATCCGGTCTGGAGCGCGAGCGCTACAAGATTCCCTACGGTGCAGTGCTGAGCATCGACGACGGCGATCCGGTGGAGCCCGGCCAGGTCCTGGCCAACTGGGATCCCCATACCCACCCGGTGATCACCGAGGTGGCGGGTCTGGTGCGCTTCCACGACTTCGTCGAGGGTGCTACCGTTCAGCGCCAAACCGATGAGATGACCGGTCTCAGCTCCCTGGTAATCACCGATCCCAAGCAGCGCACCGGCGCCGCCAAGGATCAGCGTCCTATGGTGAAACTGGTGGACGAGAGTGGTAAGGATCTGTGCATCGCCGGCACCGATATCCCGGCGGCCTACTACCTGCCGGCAGGCGCCATCATTAACCTGGAGGATGGCTCCCGGGTCGGGGTGGGTGACGTAGTTGCCCGTATTCCGCAGGAATCCTCCAAGACCCGCGACATCACCGGTGGTTTGCCCCGGGTGGCGGATCTGTTCGAAGCCCGCAAGCCCAAGGACCCCTTCATCCTGGCGGAGATCACCGGTACGGTCAGCTTCGGCCGCGAGACCAAGGGCAAGCAGCGCCTGGTCATCACCGCCCAGGATGGTAACCAGCACGAGGAGTTGATTCCCAAGTGGCGTAACGTCACGGTGTTCGAGGGCGAGCACGTGGAACGGGGCGAGACGGTGGTGGATGGTGCGCCCAATCCCCACGACATCCTGCGTCTGCTGGGGGTGGAGCCGCTGGCCAATTACATCGTGAATGAGGTCCAAGACGTCTACCGCCTGCAGGGGGTGAAGATCAATGACAAGCACATCGAGGTGATCGTGCGCCAGATGCTGCGCAAGATCGAGATCGCGGACAGCGGCGAGACCCGCCTGCTCAAGGGTGAGCAGGTCGATCGTGCCCGCCTGCTGGAGGAAAATGAACGGGCCCAGGCCGCCGACAAGGTGAATGCCGTCTATACCCCGCTTTTGCTGGGTATTACCAAGGCGTCCCTGGCCACCGAGTCGTTCATTTCCGCCGCCTCCTTCCAGGAGACGACCCGAGTGCTGACCGAGGCCGCGGTCAGCGGCAAGATGGACGATCTGCGCGGTCTTAAGGAGAACGTCATCGTAGGTCGACTGATCCCCGCCGGTACCGGCCTGGCCTACCACACCGAGCGTCGCCGCCAACGCCAGCGTCTTAAGGAAGACGTGGCCGAGCCGGAAAAGCAGGCCACCGCTGAAGATATAGAGCGGGCATTGAACCAGGCGCTGAGCGCCTCGGAATAGAAGAATGGGTGAGAAATAGGGGCCGCGTTGGTGCGGCCCCTATTGACAGTCCATCGGTGCGGCCCTAAAATGCCGCTTCTTTTGTGGGCGGCATGCGTTTTCCGTTTGTCACCTGATTAAATTTTCAAGCATTTTTAAGCGTTCACCCGATTTAGGCAGCGCTGGCGAGAGACAGTGGGCCAAACGGGCTGTACGCTTCGTTTATTTTGGGCTGGAGTCAACGATTCATGGCAACAACGAACCAATTGGTGCGCAAGCCCCGGTCGCGCAAAAAGGAAAAGAGTAAGGTTCCGGCGCTAAACGGTTGTCCGCAAAAGCGCGGTGTATGCACCCGCGTGTACACCACGACGCCGAAAAAGCCGAACTCGGCGCTGCGTAAAGTGGCCCGTGTGCGCCTCACCAACGGCATGGAAGTGAGTACCTATATAGGTGGTGAAGGTCACAACCTCCAGGAGCACTCGGTGGTGTTGATTCGCGGTGGTCGTGTCAAGGATTTACCGGGTGTGCGCTATCACACGGTGCGCGGCAGTTTGGATACCGCTGGGGTGGCGAATCGTAAGCAGGGCCGCTCCAAGTACGGCGCGAAGCGGCCTAAGGCCTAACGCATATATATAGGTAAGAGATATGGCACGCAGAAGAGAAGCAACCAAGCGCCCGGTGTTGGCGGACCCCAAGTTCGGCAGCGAAATGCTGACCCGTTTCGTCAACGTGGTGATGGAAAGCGGCAAGAAATCGGTAGCGGAGCGCATTATTTACGGTGCCCTGGACCGGGTGAGCGAGAAGACCAAGGGCGATGCCTTTCAGCTTCTCAATCAAGCGCTTGATAACGTCAAACCCATTGTCGAGGTGAAGTCGCGTCGTGTCGGTGGTGCTACCTACCAGGTGCCGGTCGAGGTGCGCTCGGACCGTCAGTTCGCCCTGGCGATGCGCTGGATGATAGACGCGGCGCGCAAACGCAGCGAAAAGTCCATGGACCTGCGCTTGGCCGGGGAGATCCTGGATGCCGTGGAAAAGCGCGGCGCGGCGGTGAAAAAGCGCGAGGATACCCATCGCATGGCGGAGGCCAACAAGGCCTTCTCCCATTACCGTTGGTAATTAAAGTATTTAATCAAGGTTTGAGGATTTTCAACCGTGGCACGTAA
Source organism: uncultured Chromatiaceae bacterium (assembly GCA_964458405.1). GTDB lineage: Bacteria > Pseudomonadota > Gammaproteobacteria > DRLM01 > DRLM01 > JARRQJ01. The sequence goes on along the minus strand of CAYWIQ010000053.1, from coordinate 2,452 downwards.
CACACCAATCGAACGCTACCGCAACATCGGCATCGCCGCGCATATTGATGCGGGCAAGACGACGACGACCGAGCGCGTTCTGTTTTACACCGGTATCTCGCACAAGATCGGTGAGGTGCACGACGGCGCCGCGGTCATGGACTGGATGGAGCAGGAACAGGAGCGCGGCATCACCATCACCTCCGCCGCGACCACTTGCTATTGGGCGGGCATGGAACAGCAATATCCCCAGCACCGCATCAATATCATCGACACCCCCGGCCACGTGGACTTCACCATTGAGGTGGAGCGTTCGCTGCGCGTGCTCGACGGTGCCTGCGCGGTATTCTGCGCGGTGGGCGGCGTGCAGCCGCAGTCCGAGACGGTGTGGCGTCAGGCCAACAAGTACCGCGTGCCGCGCATGGCCTTCGTCAATAAGATGGACCGTGTGGGCGCCAACTTCCTGCGCGTGGTCGATCAGATCAAGAAGCGCCTCAACAGCGTTCCGGTGCCCATTCAGCTGCCCATCGGCGCCGAAGACGATTTCAAGGGTGTGGTGGACCTGGTCAAGATGAAGGCCATCTACTGGAACGATGACACCCAGGGCACGACCTTCGACGAGAAGCCCATTCCCGCCGACATGGAAGAGCTGTGCGCCAAGTGGCATGAGAATATGGTGGAGGCCGCCGCCGAGGCCTCGGAAGAGCTGATGGAGAAATACCTGGAAGGTAACGAACTGACCCAGGAAGAGATCAAGCAGGCGCTGCGCGCCCGCACCATCAACAACGAAATCGTGCCCATGCTGTGCGGTTCCGCCTTCAAGAATAAGGGTGTGCAGGCCATGCTAGACGCGGTGATCGACTACATGCCGTCGCCGGTGGACGTGCCCGCGATCGGCGGCACCCTGGACGACGCCGATCACACGCCGTCCGAGCGCCATCCCTCCGACGATGAGCCGTTCTCGGCATTGGCGTTCAAGATCGCCACCGACCCCTTCGTCGGCACCCTGACCTTCTTCCGGGTGTACTCCGGGGTGTTGAACTCCGGTGAGACGGTGTACAACCCCGTGAAATCAAAGAAGGAGCGTGTCGGCCGTATGGTGCAGATGCACTCCAACAGCCGCGAAGAAATCAAAGAGGTGCGTGCTGGCGATATCGCCGCGGCGGTGGGTCTGAAGGACGTCACCACCGGTGATACCCTGTGCGATCTCAATAACATCATCATTTTGGAGCGCATGGAGTTCCCCGAGCCGGTGATCTCGGTGGCGGTGGAGCCCAAGACCAAGGTCGATCAGGAAAAGATGGGTCTGGCTCTGGGGCGTCTCGCCCAGGAGGATCCCTCGTTCCGCGTCCATACCGACGAGGAAAGCGGTCAGACCATCATCTCCGGCATGGGCGAGTTACACCTGGACATCATCGTCGATCGTATGAAACGCGAGTTCAAGGTGGAGGCCAACGTCGGCAAGCCGCAGGTGGCTTACCGCGAAACCATACGCAAGACGGTGGAGCAGGAAGGCAAGTTCGTGCGCCAGTCCGGCGGTCGTGGTCAATACGGTCACGTGTGGCTGAAGATCGAGCCGAATGAGACCGGCAAGGGCTATGAGTTCGTCAACAACATCGTCGGCGGCGTGGTGCCCCGTGAATATATCCCCGCCGTGGATAAGGGCGTGCAGGAACAGTTGCAGAACGGCGTGATTGCCGGCTATCCGGTGGTGGACGTCAAGGTGACCCTGTTCGACGGCTCTTATCATGACGTGGACTCCAATGAGATGGCATTTAAGATCGCCGGTTCCATGGGCGTGAAAGAAGGCGCGCGCAAGGCCGACGCGGTGTTGCTGGAGCCTATTATGAAGGTGGAAGTGGTGACCCCCGAGGAAAACATGGGTGACGTGATCGGTGATCTTAATCGGCGTCGCGGCATGATTCAGGGCATGGATGATGAGTCCTCCGGCGGCAAAATCGTTCGCGCCGAGGTGCCGCTGTCGGAGATGTTCGGTTACGCGACGGATCTGCGTTCCGCCACCCAAGGGCGTGCCACCTATACCATGGAATTTGGTAAATACAGTGAAGTGCCGGCGAATATCGCCGAGGCGATCATTAAAGAAGCATCTTGATTATTTGAGTGTTGTAGCCAATAGAGTTTTGAGAATAGCGAGAGGTAGGAACCGTGTCCAAGGGTAAATTTGAGCGTACGAAGCCGCATGTAAACGTAGGGACGATTGGTCACGTAGACCATGGTAAGACGACGTTGACGGCGGCGCTGACGAAGGTATTGTCCGCGAAGTTTGGCGGTGAATCGAAAGGCTACGACCAGATTGACGCAGCGCCGGAAGAACGGGCGCGCGGGATCACGATTGCGACGGCGCACGTGGAATACGAGTCGGAGAACCGTCACTACGCGCACGTGGACTGCCCGGGCCACGCGGACTACGTGAAGAACATGATCACGGGTGCGGCGCAGATGGACGGCGCGA
>CAYWIQ010000052.1:0-10111 GCA_964458405.1 uncultured Chromatiaceae bacterium | reverse complement strand
TGATGATCGATGTCACCAAGCAAACCCTGTCCATCCTCCAAGGCGACAAGATCGAACGGGTCTTTCGCAACATTTCAGTGGGCCGTAACGGCTACACCCAGAACCACCACGAGGGTGACGGCAAGACTCCGCTAGGCGTCTTTCATGTCGCCTGGATCAATCCCAACAGCCGATTCCATCTGTTCTTCGGCCTGGATTATCCCAATCATCAGTACGCCGAGGCGGCCTTGCGTCATAAACTCATCGACCATGACACCTACGCCGCCATCAACCAAGCCTTGTACCATGGCGACCTCCCGCCCCAAGACACCCCTTTAGGCGGCAACATCGGCATCCACGGCCTCGGCCACGGCAACCGCTACATCCATGAAACCGTTAATTGGACCGAAGGCTGTATCGCCCTCACCAACGAGCAAATTGATCAGCTGGCAAAATGGATCGGCCTCGGCACCAAGGTCGTGATCTACTAAAATCGGACCCCGCTGAATACTACGGCCAGATACGCCAGATAAAGCATACCGTTGACCAGCACGTGCCATACCCGCACCCCACCATTAACGACATATCGCAGCCACACGGCCCCGCACAATGTGATGATTACCCCGGCGAATACCTCATGGCGCGGCTCCCAGGGTGTCAACATCACGCCGATGGCGGGCAACAAGGCGCCCTGGAACACCATGGCCCCGGTCAGGTTACCGAACGCCAGGGTATCCTTGCGCCGCCGTATCCACAGTATACTGTTTACCTTCTCCGGCAGCTCGGTGGCCAGCGGCACGACCAACAAGGAGATCAACAACGCGGAGATGCCCAGCGTCTGTGCCAAGTGTTCCACCCCGAAAATAAACCCCTTGGCTCCGGCAATGAGCAAGGCTAACCCCAGTGCGATCTGCATCAACACCACCGGCAGGTTGTTGGGCAGCCCCAGGCGATTGAACAGCATGGGGCTGTCGGCCTCCGTGCCATGACCGTCGTCCACCAGTTGCGCCGAGGCCCGCAGGGTCAACATGATGTAAACGAAATAGCACAATACCAGGACCGAACTGATGCCTACCCTTATGACGGCAAGCCGGTGCGGCACGAACAAGGCCACGGTCGCCACACCGAACGTCACGAGAAAGAAATCGAGATCACGACGCATGCCGGAGATCTCCGGCGTAAACGCACCGTTGATCCCACGCTGACGGAAGGTGGCCACGGCCAACAAGCCCATAGCCAGGGTTGCCAACATCAACGGCGCGCCGAGGATGGCACCGACCCCGATCTCTTCGTTGACGGACTGATTGTCGGTCCCGGCGAATAGCGCGATCAACGGCACCATGGTTTCCGGCATGGCGGTGCCCACCGCCGCGAACAAGGATCCGGTGACGCCTTCGGAAATCTTCAAACGCTCGCCCAGGTGCTCCAAGGCGTTGACGAACAGTTCCGAGGCCACCAGGATCACCACCAGCATCGCCAACATAAACAGAAAATACATCCGGATTCCTTACAATGAGGAAATTCATCACTATCATGCAGCGGATATCAGCGTCACGAAGCACCGGGATACTGAGTATCGTCCCGAACCGACCCCGTGAGCGCGCCATAGATGGTACCTAATTATCGCCCATGCAAATTAATTATTATTTACATATAGTTATAATACCACCAGGACATGATGGGGTAATTGTAGCTAACTTACAATTCATCACCCATCCAACACATGCCAACACCCACACCAATATTCCGCAATTTGGACTGAGAAATCCCATGATGCACAAGCAGCAACCAGAGCAATATGGGAAGCAATAACGGCAGTCATAATGACAGTCTAACCATAATTGAAAATGTCCACCAAACCGCTTCGGGGCACCTTATCTAGGTTCAGAGGGAAATAATCAAATGAAGTGCTAATTAGAATCAAACTGCTTCAGGGTTTGTTGGCATCGCCCCTGTTGGATTCATTTGCCCACTACACTAGAGTTCCTGCAAGCGGGGAATGCTCAGTCTATTAGGATGATAGTAAGTAATATTCTATTAACAATAAAGTACTGTAGGGAAACTGCGTTAAAATAATATTATTTGTTGGAGTGAAAATTACAGTTAGGCGATAGTTGGCTTGAGAATTGATGAACGAAAATGCGGCTGAAGGCTGATAGCCTCGGCATGCATAGGGCGGCAGAGATAGTAAAGCCATGTGCTTATATGGATCAAAAACAGACCTATTGGCAGTTTAAGACATGGTTTGGAGTGATGAGGGTGCTTGGACTGCCTAGGTTTGTGTTAAGACGTTTCGAACGAGAGTAAAGATAATATAGGAGTATTGCTAGATGCTCCCCTTCTCATCGTAAGTACAAAGGTTGTAAAAATGAAGTTTGTTCTGCTGGTGTGTGGGTTGATGATGTTTTCCATAGGTGTAAAAGCAGCCTCTAACCACCTAACTGTGGATGATGAAAAGCAATTATGGAAGAAGGCAGGGTTTGGGGATGTGAGTTTTGCAACCGATGATAAAACACCAAAACATCCAACATCTGATCCTGTTTTAGATATATCCATTGTAGCCATACGAGGTACAGGTTGGTCAGGCCCCTCTATGAGAGGTCAGCTTCAACAGATGGCTAATATATATAAACAATGTAATATCCATTTCGGCAAATTTAAATACGTTTATGTCGATCCACCCAGACCTTCAGACATTGATATTGCTCATAGCAGCATGCATAACGGATATGATGATAGACGTATTGCCGAAAAAATCCCTTCTTACATTGAAAAACCAATTATTTTCTTTGTTCGAAAAAATCATGATCACCAGACAGCGTGGTCCTATCCTGAAATGGTGAAATCAGAAGCAGGATCAGCCTTAATAAACACCATATGGGTGACTCATTATATTAATTCCGCAGCATATCAATTGACCCACCACTATGGCACGATCGCCCATGAGATGACACATCTTTTAATGAATATGACACGCCATTTAGTAGGCGGCACCATAAATATTTTAACGAACGACACATTGATTCGAAACAACCATATCTTGGCGAGCGAATGTAAAACCATGAGAAAAAACGCCTATCGCATTATGAAGCGGCAAAAAAGAAAGAAGCTTTCCTATGTCACACAACAGTAGCTCACTGTCTCTCTACGGCCCCTACGGTGTCCCAAAACTGCTTTTAGCTGTTTCATAACTATTAATATTGACACCCTGTAGGGTAGGGAGGGTTTTAATTACCAGGCTGGTTCTTATGAGCCTCAAGGTTATACTGATCATTACAACATAAAATATAATAAGTGCTTCGTCGGAGTAGTAGAGCAGGACATTCCTGAGGGTAGTGAAACTTTATATGCCGCCAGCTTACTGGGCGCAAATGAACGAACTATAAATGCCCAATATTAGGATGAGTGGAAAAACGCTTTTCCTTGTCAACCTTAGGGATAAAAAATGCTCGTCTCAGCAAAGAATGCGATTGAAGGGTAAAGCCATACATGGAAAACTAATTTTTGCCACAGTTGAAAATAATGCAAAAACGTCATTGTGTTGTATTGAACACCGCCAGCTGACCCCTATTTAAGTTAGGCGCGTGGAATTTATTGATCCGCGGGTGAAATCCGAACTCCAATCAAAGTAGGGCAATTTAGTAGATAAATTCTCACATCCTCATGCCATGGAAATCATTTTTGGCATGTTGTATACCAGCTGGCTGGTCATTAGCACGGCTAGAGCAAAGTATACGTAGAATATCCCAATGACACGCCGCCAGCGGCGTAGCTATGAATCAGGCTCAGCCACCACCGGACAAGATGGGCGGGACCACCCCCGCTGTTGAATACTTGACCCGGCCATCGGAACCGGGATTCCCGAACAACCGCAATCCCTGATTGATGAGTGGTTGTTTGGGATCACGTGACGCGAAGGTGGCGGAAAATTGGTAGCGGCCGTCCGCGCTCAGTTTCAGTAGGCCCTGGGCCTGCACCGCACCACCGTGATCCAACAACGTGCCGTTGACGCCGTCACCCGTGGTTTTAAGATCGACGCTAAAGGCCCCCAATTCCACCGCCATCGGTTTCAGCACCGCCGCCTTGTCCCAAGTAACCTTGCCGTTAACCTGCGTCACCCGCCCCTGCCTCACGGTCAGCGAGGATAATTTTACGGCCAGCTTGCCGCCCAATTCGGCTCCCGGCAAGCGCAACAACGGGGTCAAGCGATCGGCGGGCAACTGCAAATCGATATCATCCGCATGCCAGGTGCCGGTGAAACTGCGACCCAACACCAAAGACCCGGGCTCCGTCGCATATTTGAAATGCAACGCCATCTCCATCCTCCCCCATAACAGACTCAGGGGATGGAGATCCCAATGCAGGTTTTCCAGTGCCAAGTCACGAGACTTCACCAGCGATGCGCGACCCTGCCACAACGTTCCGTGGACACCGTACAACGCCCAACCACCCAGACGGGGTTGCAGCCAACGGCCGTAAATCCAAGATGCTGGCAGCATAGCGGCCACGAAGATCACATACATCACTAGCCCGAACAGGATGTACTTCACCGCCTTCTTCACCGCGCACTCCTCTTGAGGGTGAGGCGGACATTAACGCGGCCGCTATCGCTCTGGCGGTCAATAGATACATCGGCGACACTGACCCCGAAATTGTGTTGCAAGCCCCCCAGCCAGTTCACCATTTCGTCAAACGACGCCTGCTCCAGGCTAACGCGCACCAACTCCTGACCGTCGGGCTCGATGCGTTTTACCGCCGGCGCCAATTGCGATTGCTTGGAGGTCTGATCCACCACCGCCAACAAGGAACGGTGATCGGCGCCCGCTGTCGCACCATGGCGTAACTGCGTTACCTCGGCCGCCGAGCGCTGCATCCATTGTTTGAGTGATTGGCGGTCCTCCACGGACTGCTGTAGGCGCGTCACCGAAGAAGACAACGGGCTCCAGGCCGCAGCATATAACAAGGCCAATACCACAACCACGGCGGCGAGGCTCACCATGAGCCGCTCCCGGGGGGCCAATGTGTTGAACCACTCTTTCACGAATGGCCTCCCTTGATACGCACCCGCGCCTCAACGCGATCATTGCGCGTTGTAGCGGATTGGATCTCCACATTCATGTGGGTACCTTTGGCCAAACGGTCCTTCAGCTGTTCTAGACGCTGGAGGTCGGAGATCATCAAGGCGATGTTCATTTCACCATCCTTATAGGTCAATCGATCCACCTCTACCCCACCAACCTCAGTGGCCGGACCGCTCACCTCGGCCAACAACTGTAAAAACTCGCTGGCATCGCCTTTGCCGCCGCGCAGCTCGTCAAGATGCTGCTGCATTTGCAAACGGGCATCCACCACCCGCTTGGCCTTGGGAAAGGTCTGTAAGTAGATGCGGCTGATCTCCTCGCGCAGACTGTTATCTTGCGATTGCAGAGTGTGATGCTGGTAGAGCTTGACCCCGAATTGCAAGATCATCCACACCGCCAATAACGCCGCCGCCGGTCGCCAAGGCCGCCATAACTTGCCGAGTTGCTCGCGACGACTGTAGGCACCTTGCAACAAATCGATTGCGGTATCCTCGTGGGCCTGGCGCGCCAGAAATGCCAAAGAGGTCTCCTCCAAGGGTTCAATCCGCACCTCCACGCCCAAGTCTTGCGGAAAGGTGACGCCCTCCGCCGCATCACTCGCTATCCAGGCATGCAGTTGCGATGGCTTCATCTCCAACTCAGCCAGGGTGCGCCGCAGCATAAAGTCTAGATTGGCGCTATCCAGGGCCAAACCGCCCTGTGCCGCACTGCGTAGATTCACACAGTCCCGCTCCACCAACAGCGACCAGGTGTCGGGACGATATGGCAACAACAAGGGTTCAGGAATGATCTTATCCGCCTGCACGCCCGCCGCGGCGAGACGCGCCAGCCAACCGTCCATGCAGGAGACACTCACCACCGCCACCGCCACCTGTCCGTCGGCATCGCGCTCGCCCAGGGCGAAGTGGGAGTCGTCCACGTCGGCGGCCAACTGTTCTTCCAGAAGATAAGGCACCGCCGCCGCCATGCGGTTGCGGTTGCGGGTGGGAACCGCGACCTTGGTCAACACCACGTCCGCGCCCGGCACCATTACGATCACGTGCTTGCCCGCCGCCGCGACCGCGGCTTCACTCAGCGCGCCCCGCCGCACCAGGCCGGCTTCATTCTCCGTCAGCCAGGTGACCTCCTCTGCGCCACCGAGGCGTATGTATAGGTTGTCCCGCACCTAGAAGGCCCCCTGTCCTCTATAAATCACATTAACACCACTATCGGCACGGGCCAGCAAACTGTACAAATGGGTTCGCGCCTTATCGAACTTGGTCGCCGCATCGAGCAGGAAATAATCGGTGGACACGCTCAAGCCGTCCTGCTTGATACCCCGCCCGGCAATGGCCTGTTGCTGCATAAAAGCGCTCAGCGTTGCATAACCCTTATCGCCACGGTTGTCGATCAACTGTTGGGCGTCATTCTCGTTGATATTGTTCGCCAAGGCCATGAGCACTTGCTTGGAGGTGGTGTTGACGTTAATCGTGGTATGGGTCGGCAGCGCGGAAACGTAGGGTTCCAGCGCCTTATAGGCATCGGCGGTGAATCCCTGCACCAGCAACAACTCGCTGGTACTGACGAACGGCCGGTTGGCGGCGCGATAGGGAACTGCGGCGCGCAGATACTGGGCGTCCTCGGCACCGGACGGCTGGGTGACATCACTATCGGGATCGATCCAATCCACCACCGCGTCGGCAAGCCCGGGATCCAGACCCACTATGGCCAACAACCGCTGGAATCGCTGCATGTCCAAGGGACTGACCTTACCGTCCTTGACCAGATTATTGAGGTTGAAACGGGCCTGCATGTCCTCGATATGCCCGGTCACCACCGCGCCCTCCACGCTGATCGGCGGCAGTTGCACAGCCCAATCTTCGCTCAAATTGTCGGTTTGGTTGTCGCGCTTGTCTCGCATCAATATCTGCTCCGCCCAGCTCTCAACGCCCAGGGCGAACACGTAGGCACGGTCCCCATTGATAATATTGCTGGTACGGCGCACATCCAAGGTTTGCCGTGAGGCCATCGCCACCGAAACGATAGCAATGGTCGCAGTGATCAACACCGCGGTAATCAACGCCACGCCTTGATTTTTTCGCCTTGCGGCAGCCGAGTATCTCATACTTTCATCAATCGCATTACGCCCGTGTCATCCCGGTACGCGGAATATCCTCACTATTCTGCCCCACCCGTCCACATCTACGCTGACTTCGATCGCCAGCGGCATCAGCACCGAGCTCTGCCCTTGATTGCCGTTGTTGGAATCGGGCGGCCAGTACCCCACCCATTGGCGGTCTTGGCCCAGGAACCGAAAATCCACCGCCGACACACCGTTTATGAGCACCTCTTTGTACGGTTCGTTGCCGGGTGCACGATCCAAAGTACTCCAACTCTCGCGCAGCAACTGCTGGTTGTTGAAGCTGTAGTCTACGCGTTGCAAGTCACTGCGCGCCTCGCCCAGTGGATTGCGCCAGCCGGTGCGCGTAAGACTAAGAACCGTCACACCCACGCCGCCGCCCTTAAGGGCCGCCTGTTCATCGCCCAGATCATCCCGCACCGGCCTGGCCACCGCCTCCTCGATATCGCGCTCCATGACCATGAAGGCGGTCTGCAATTCCGCAAGTCGCGCCGCCCGTTTATCCACCTCCTTGCGGGCATTGAGTACCGTATTGAGCGCCATGTACGCCATGGTCGCCAGCAGCGCGAAGATGGCCAGTGAAACCAACAACTCCAGCAGAGTGAAGCCCGCGCTGCGCCGACGACCGTTCATCGCGATATCTGTCCCCCGGTCGCGGTGGTCTTCGGCGGCCGCCCCAAATAGGCCACCAGGGTTGCAAGCACATTCTTGTGTTCCCGGTCGGCATAGACATCGACGTCCAAACGCCTCACGTCACTGTCATCGGTATTGGACACGGTGATCTGCCATGACCATTTCTGGGAGGCCATGAGACTTTCGCCGTGCTTGGTACCGGCCTCCGGCCAATCCCCGCTCACTTGCATCTCGGTGACCTTGTTCATGGCCACCCAATGGGCCAGGGTGCGATCCCGCAGGTAGGCGGCATTGCTAACGTTATCGCTCACCGCCGTCACCACCGCTGCTACCGCGATGGCCAAAACCGCCAGGGCCACCAGGATCTCCACCAAGGTAAACCCGGCGGGATGCTTACCAATGGATCGACTATTTATCATCGTCCGTTGTATGCAATTCGGTTTTACCCCGCGGACTGCCGGTCAACACGTAACCATCAAGTTCCCCGCGGCGGCGCAGGGTCAAACGAAACGGCGTCATCTCACCGCTGGATAAAAAATAAATCCGCGGCGGCGTCTTCTCATCATCCATGCCCTGCAGGGTCAGCTTTTGCCCTTCGGGTTCATAATCGACCGTGACAGTGTCGGGCAATTTGCGCGGCCGCAAGATCTGGTCATCGCTGATGGGTTGCCATTTTTTACCGTCGAAGGCCAGGAATTCGTATCCGTCCTCGTTAAATTGCAATGCCAGTTCGGTGCTCTGCAATACCGCTTCCTGACTGCCCAAACCGATCAATGCCTGAAGACGGGTCGCCGTCTCTTCCAGGGTCTTATCGTCACTGTTGATGGACAACACCGCGAAACTGATCACCACCCCGATGATGATCACCACCACCAGCACTTCCAACAAGGTGAAGCCAGCCGACCGGGCTGGAGACCTTTTCAATAAGACGCGGCGACGAGCAAACACAAGCCAAGGCCGTCACTGAAGCATCCAGTTGCCGATATCCGCATTCTTGCCTTCGCCTCCCGTCTGGCCGTCCGCGCCCAAGCTGAAGATATCGATACTGCCGTGGGTACCGGGATTGAGATATTGGTAGGGGTGTCCCCAGGGATCCTTGGGCAAGCGATCGATATAGCCGCCCTCCTTCCAACTGGGGGCGTCGGCCGGTTTTTGCACCAAGGCCTCCAGACCTTGATCGGTGGTGGGATAGTTGTGGTTATCCAACCTGTAAAGATTGAGCGCACTCTCAATGGCACGGATATCCGCCTGCGCCTTGACGATGCGCGCCTTATCGGGCCTATCCATGATACGCGGCACGATAATGGCGGCAAGGATGCTAAGGATCACCACTACCACCATGACCTCGATCAGGGTAAAGCCCGACTGATCGCGACCCATGCGCGGTGTTGTTTTGAATGTGTTCGAATGCTTCATCATAATTTTCCGTCTCTCACGCAAAAATATCCCTAACCTATGGCGGACCAAACCGGTTTGATATTGCATTGCGCCGCCAACCCCCTCATTTCACCAGCTGATTCAGATCGAAGATGGGCAACAGAATCGCCAACACGATCACCAACACGATGCCGCCCATCACCAAAATCAATAACGGTCCGAACAATTCGGTGATGGTGCTAATCAGCACCTCCATCTCCCGTTCCTGGGTGGCCGCCGCCCGCTCCAGCATCTCCTCCAATTTGCCGCTGGACTCACCGCTGGCGATCAAATGCACCGTCATGGGCGGGAAATAGCCGCTGTGTTCCAGCGCGGTGTGCAGGGCGGCGCCTTCGCGCACCCGCCGCGCACCCTCCTCCACCGCCGTGCGCATAGGTAGATTGCTCACCACCGTGGCGGAAATGCGCAGGGCCTCCAGCACCGGCACGCCGCTGCCGGTCAAAATGCTCAAGGTCCGAGCGAAACGCGATGTGTTCAACCCCCGCACCAGCCGTCCGATCATGGGCAAGCGTAACAAGAAACGATGAAGCTGCCGTTTCGGACCGCTGCGACTCAATACCGTGCGCACCACCGCCACCGCGGCCACGATCACCACAAATAATACGATGCCGTTAGCACGGATGAAGTCGCTGGTAGCAATCAGGCCACGGGTCAACAAAGGCAACTTCTGTCCTATACCCTCAAATACCTGCACGATCTGCGGCACCACGTAGACCATCAGGAACACCACCACCAGCAGCGACACGCCCATCACGATCAAGGGATAGATCAAGGCCAGCATGGTCTTCTGATGCAGGGTCTGGCGGCTCTCGGTGTAGTCAGCCAGGCGCTCCAACACCGCATCGAGGTAACCGGATTGTTC
>CAYWIQ010000051.1:4342-10121 GCA_964458405.1 uncultured Chromatiaceae bacterium | reverse complement strand
CTGGCGATCCGTTCCAAGGAATACGTCAAAGAACTGGTCACCCACCACGTCGGCGGTTATCTCAAGATCGCGCCGGAGCACACCGAGTCCGGGCCGCTGAGCAAGATGATGAAGCCTGGCATGGGGGCTTACGACCGCTTCAAACAACTGTTCGAGCAATATTCGAAGCAGGCCGGCAAGGAACAATACCTCATCCCCTATTTCATCGCCGCCCATCCCGGCACCACCGACGAAGATATGCTGAACCTTGCCCTGTGGCTGAAGCGCAACGGCTTTCGCGCCGACCAGGTACAAACCTTCCTGCCGTCGCCCATGGCCGTGGCTACCGCCATGTATCACTCCGGAAAAAATCCGCTGCGTAAAGTCACCCGCACCAGTGAAACGGTGCCGATCCCCAAAGGGCTCAAGATGCGCCGGCTGCACAAGGCCTTTCTCCGCTATCATGACCCCGACAACTGGCCACTGCTGCGCGACGCCTTGAAGCGCATGGGCCGCGCCGACCTCATCGGCAATGCGCGCCACCAACTTATTCCAACCCGCCAGCCCCGCGGTGCAGCCGGCGCAACCCCGGCAACGCGGCGCGGTAAACAGGCCCAACCGCCTAAGACACGCCGTTTCATGACGCAACACACCGGGCTGCCGCGGCCCGCCAAACGCACGCGCGGTTACAAGTAGACGGGGGAATACGCTAAAAAAGCGGCATGAGGCGAGGGGAAGATATGACAATGCCTCATGCCGCTAAGACAACAGACCGGATTATGCCGTGGCTTTGTGCATCCCCTCTTTGCCGAATGCAAGCTTGCCGTTCACCACATCCAGTTTGATCACGTCACCGGGAACGAAGCGTCCGGCCAGGATATCCTGCGCCAGCTGATTCTCCACCATTTGCTGGATAGCGCGCTTCAAGGGCCGTGCACCGTAGACGGGATCGAAGCCGGCCTCGCCCAACAAATCCTTGGCGGCATCGCTGAGCGCGATATCCATGTCCCGTTCCTGCAGGCGCCGGCGCAGATAGCCGAGTTGAATATCGGTGATGGCACGGATGTTTTCGCGGCCGAGGGGATGGAACACCACCACCTCGTCGATGCGGTTGATGAATTCGGGACGGAAGTGCTGGGTGACGGTCTCCATCACCGCGTTCTTCATCTCCTTGTAGTGCTCCTCGCCCGACAGTTCCTGGATCAATTGCGAACCGAGGTTGGAGGTCATGACAATCACCGTGTTGCGGAAATCCACGGTGCGGCCCTGGCCGTCGGTGAGACGGCCGTCGTCCAGCACCTGCAGCAAGACGTTGAACACCTCGGGATGGGCCTTCTCCACTTCATCGAGCAGGATCACCGAATAAGGTTTGCGCCGCACCGCCTCGGTGAGATAACCGCCCTCCTCGTAACCCACATAGCCCGGCGGGGCACCGATCAGCCGCGCCACCGAGTGCTTCTCCATGAATTCGGACATGTCGATGCGCACCATGGCCTCTTCGGTATCGAACAGGAAGCCGGCCAAGGCCTTGGTCAATTCGGTCTTACCCACGCCGGTGGGCCCCAGGAACAAGAACGAGCCGCTGGGCCGGTTGGGATCGGACAGACCGGAGCGGGCGCGGCGAATGGCATCGGCCACGGCGCGCACCGCCTCGTCTTGCCCCACCACCCGCTTCTGTAGGGCCTGTTCCATGTGCAGCAGCTTGTCGCGCTCGCCTTCCAGCATCTTGGCCACCGGTATGCCGGTCCACTTGGACACCACCTCGGCGATCTCCTCTTCGTTGACGCTGCTGCGCAACAAGGTCATTTCCTTATCCTCGGCCTGCTGGGCCTGGGCCAGTTTCTTTTCCAGATCGGGGATCTTGCCGTACTGCAATTCCGACATGCGGGTCAGGTCGCCGGCGCGGCGCGCGGTTTCCAGATCCTGGCGAGCTTGGTCCAATTCCTCGTTGAAATGCTGCGCACCCTGCAGCAAGGCCTTCTCCGACTTCCATACCTCTTCCAGGTCGGAATACTCCCGCTCCAATTTGGCGATTTCATCCTGCAAAGTATCGAGGCGCTTCTTGGAGGCCTCGTCGTGTTCCTTTTTCAAGGCTTCCCGTTCGATCTTCAGTTGGATCAGACGCCGATCGAGGCGGTCCATGGACTCGGGCTTGGAATCGATCTCGATACGGATGCGGCTGGCCGCCTCGTCCACCAGGTCGATGGCCTTGTCGGGAAGATTGCGATCGGTGATGTAGCGGTGCGACAAGGTCGCCGCAGCGACGATTGCCGGGTCGGTGATCTGCACACCGTGATGGACCTCGTACTTGTCCTTCAAACCGCGCAGGATGGCGATGGTATCCTCGACGCTGGGTTCGTCTACCAATACCTTCTGGAAGCGCCGCTCCAGAGCGGCATCCTTCTCGATATATTGGCGATATTCATCCAGCGTGGTAGCGCCCACGCAGTGCAGTTCGCCGCGCGCCAAGGCCGGCTTCAACATGTTGCCCGCGTCCATGGCGCCCTCCGCCTTGCCGGCGCCCACCATGGTGTGCAGTTCGTCGATGAACAGCACGATCTGACCTTCCTGTTTCTTGAGGTCGTTGAGTACCGCCTTGAGGCGTTCCTCGAACTCGCCTCGGAATTTGGCCCCGGCGATCAAGGCCCCCATATCCAGCGCCAGGATGCGCTTGCCGCGCAGGCCTTCGGGCACCTCGCCGTCGATGATGCGCTGGGCCAGACCCTCGACAATGGCGGTCTTGCCCACCCCGGGTTCGCCGATCAGCACCGGATTGTTCTTGGTGCGACGCTGCAATACCTGCACGGTACGGCGGATCTCGTCGTCACGGCCGATCACCGGATCCAGCTTGCCCTGTTCGGCACGTTCAGTGAGATCAATAGTATATTTTTCCAAGGCTTGACGTTGTTCCTCGGCATTGGGATCGTCCACCTTCTGACCACCGCGCATCTTGTCGATGGCCTGTTCCAGGGAGCCCTTGGCGGCGCCGGCCTTGCGCAGTAATTCTCCCAGCGTCCCTTTATCCTCCAAGGCCGCCAAGACAAACAACTCGCTGGAGATGTATTGATCCTTGCGGGTTTGCGCCAGCTTATCGGTGATATTCAACAACTTGCCCAAATCATTAGAAACGTGCACCTCGCCCGCCGCACCCTCCACCCGGGGCAAACGATCCAGCGCCTCGCCGAGTTGGGACCGTAGCTGGTTAATATTGACGTCAGCCTGGCTTAATAAATGCCTGACCGTGCCGTTATCCTGGTCTAACAAGGCACTCATTAAATGAATGGGTTCAATGAATTGGTGATCATGGCCTACCGCCAGACTCTGGGCATCGGCCAGGGCCATCTGAAACTTACTGGTGAGCTTATCCATGCGCATGCATTACCCCTTTAGAATCGACGTTAATGACCAAAACACTTGTATTAAATGGGGCTTAGCGCATGCGCTTTCAAGTTTGACGGCGGCAGGCTATCTTTGGGGTATTTTTTAAGTTGTTTTTAAGCTTGACCGCCTATATATAGTACTCAATATGAATATGTGAACTGCCGAGCCATGACGGATCCACATGATAGATAGGCCGGAGAGAGGAAGGAACTGATAATGCGTGTATTACTCGTGGAAGACGATGCCCTGCTGGGAGACGGCATCCATGCCGGGCTGCTGCAACACGGCGCGGCCATCGATTGGGTCAAGAATGGCAAGGCGGCGGAACTCGCCCTGGAGGCCAATCGTTACGACGCCATGATCCTCGACCTCAATCTTCCCCAGGGCGACGGCCTGACCATACTCCAAAACCTGCGTACCAGCGGTAACACCCTCCCGGTTTTGATCCTGACCGCCCGCGACACTATAGCCGACCGAGTCAAAGGCTTGGACAGCGGTGCCGACGACTACATGACCAAGCCCTTCGACCTCGCCGAACTGGACGCCCGCCTGCGCGCCCTGATCCGTCGTTCCAAGGGTCGGGCCGCCCCGGAATTACGCCATGGCGATCTGGTAATCAATCCCGCCTCCCTGACCGTGACCCGCAACAATGAGATCATTCCGTTGTCGCGCCGCGAATTCGCGCTGTTGCACATCCTGTTGGAGAATATGAACAAGGTGCTGTCGCGGGAGCGCTTGGAAGAAAGCCTCTACGCCTGGAAAGACGAGGTGGAGAGCAACGCGGTGGAAGTGCATATCCATCGCTTGAGAAAAAAATTGGGTACCGATTTGATTCGCACCATCCGCGGCGTGGGATATATTATCGATAAAGCTCCATGACTATATCGTTACGTCGCCGCCTGCTCATCGTCTTGTTATGCGCAGTCAGTGGTACATGGGTGTTTTCGGCGACCGCCAACTACATCGACAGCCGACATGAAATTGGTGAATTGCTGGACGCCGAATTGGTGCAGTCGGCGATGGTGTTATTGGCGCTTAGCGATCACGAGTTGATGGAGCAGCGTTTGACCGGACCGACCAGCCTGTCCATAGACGACAGTATCACCGGCAACGAAAAGGGACTCACTCATAAGTACGAAAAGAAGCTCGCCTTCCAAGTGTGGTTAGGCGATTCCACCTTGGCCATCCGCTCCGCCAGCGCACCCAGCATCCATCTTTCCAACATCACCAACGGTTTCTCGGATCAGATCATCGCCAATCAAGCCTGGCGCATCTACTCGGTAAAACACGATAAGGTACCGATTCTCGTCCAGGTGGGTGAGCGCTATGATGTCCGCGGCGACCTCACCGAACAAATCGTACGGCGCATGTTGTCGCCCATGGTCACCACCTTGCCCATATTGGCATTGATGATCTGGTACGGCGTCGGTTTCGCCATGAAACCGCTCAACCGACTGGCGAAGGAAGTCGCCACCCGTGCCGCCGACTACCTTAGCCCCGTCGATCACCACAACGTGCCGGTGGAGGCCCAATCCCTGGTCCACTCCCTCAACGCCCTGCTGGCCCGTCTGCAGAAGGCCTTCGACAGTGAACGGCGTTTCACGGCGGATGCCGCCCATGAATTGCGCACCCCCCTGGCCGCCATCAAGGCCCAAGCCCAGGTGGCGCAGCGCACCAATGTCCCACAGGATCAACAACGCGCCTTACAGCAGGTCATCAATGCCGTGGACAACGCCACCCACGTCGCCCAGCAATTGCTCACCTTGGCACGGGTCGACCCCGCCGTCCCGTTAACAGGCCTCAAGAAGGTGGACTTGTCACATCTGGCCACCACGGTCATCGCCGAATTGGTCCCCTTGGCCTTGAAAAAATCCATCGACATCAGCCTGTCCGAACCCAGTCACGGCACGGTATACGGCACCAGCGATGCACTAATCATCCTGCTCACCAACCTGGTGGACAACGCCATCCATTACACCCCTGAAAACGGATCGGTGGTGGTCGGCGTCAATACCTACGACGACCAAGTCGTCTTGAGTGTCTCCGACAGTGGCCCGGGCATTCCCGCGGATGAACGCGAAAAGGTCCTGGAACGTTTTTACCGCGGCCGGGAAGTGACGCAATCCGGCAGCGGCTTGGGACTCTCCATCACCAAACGTATCGCCGAATTGCACCAGGCCCTCATCGTCCTCGGCGACTCATCCTTGGGTGGTCTACTGGTAGAGATAATCTTCCCTGCACCCACCGTATTTCAATCCCATTGATCCAGGGTGCTAGGCGCCGGCGGACTCGCCTTGTCATGCAGAGTATGGTTTACTGGGACGGTAATTGACGGCTTAAGCAGTAATGACCATGGCCAAACGTATACACACCGCCTACAGCGACATTACCCCGTTCATCACCAAGGACGGTTCGATCA